>JALHUE010000001.1 GCA_022866145.1 Anaerolineales bacterium
CGCGGGTACATCTCGGCTTCGGGCGCCCTGGGCGCCGGGCGTCTATGGACGGCGCGGCGTCATCTACTCCCAAACGCCTGGCCTTCCCTGGCCTCGCTGGCCACAACCCACTTTGCCTGGGCGCTGCTCGGGATCACCACCCTGACCTTCCTCGGCTTGGCTGGGGACCCGTCACTGCCCGAATGGGGGGCGATGCTGAACAGCGGACGGCAGCATCTGCTCGATGCACCTCGGCTGGCGCTGCTTCCCGGGCTGGCAATCGCCTTTACCGTCCAGGCGGTTCACCACCTCGGGGACCGCAGCGCCGGCGGCGTGCGCCCAGGTTGACGGATTGTCGGACCCCTGCTAGCCTTGCGCTGGCACTACCGGAAGGTGACCTGCACTGATGATCTACGTCCTCATTGGGCTTGCTCTGATCTTCGACTTCCTGAATGGCGTCCATGACAGCTCGAACGTCGTCGCCACCCCGATCAGCTCCGGGGCGATCCCGCCGCGCCGCGCCTTGCTGCTTGCAGCCGCCGCGAATTTCATCGGCCCTTTTTTGTTCGGGGTGGCGGTGGCGACGACCATCGGCGACGACCTGCTCGTCCAGGACGCCATCACCACCACGGCGGTGATCGCTGGCCTAGTGGGAGCGATCGTCTGGAACATCTTTACCTGGTATGCCGGCCTGCCCTCCTCCTCCTCCCACGCCTTGATCGGTGGGCTGGTCGGGGCAGCCCTGGTCGAGAGCGGGCTGCAGGCTATCCAGCTTGCTGGCCTGACCCGAATTGTCATTGCCCTGCTGGTCTCACCCATCCTGGGGATGGGCTTTGGCTACGTCGTGATGTCTATCTCCTTGTTCGCCTCGCGGGGAGCAACGCCCAAGATCAACCACTTCTTCCGCCGTGCTCAGTATGGGACCCTGATCGGACTGGCGCTGAGTCATGGCACCAATGACGCCCAGAAAACCATGGGCGTGATCACGTTGGGGCTGGTCACGTCCGGGATGCTGGAGACCTTCGAAGTCCCAACCTGGGTGATCTTCATCTGCGCCACCGCCATCGCCCTGGGGACTGCCCTGGGCGGTTGGCGCTTGATCCGCACGCTGGGCGGAAAGATCTTCCGCATCCGCCCGATACATGGGTTCACCTCGCAGCTCGCTGGCGCGGCGGTCATCATGGGCGCCGCCATTGCGGGTGGCCCGGTCAGTACGACTCAGGTCATGAGCACATCGATCATGGGCGTCGGCGCGGCCGAGCGGGCCAACAAAGTCCGCTGGATGGTCCTGAGGGATCTAATGGCGGCCTGGCTGTTGACGATCCCGGCCGCGGCCATGCTCTCGGGCGTGACGATGTGGCTGATCCTCGCCTTCGCCTGACCCGCCACCCAAGACCCAGCCGGCCCGCCCAGCGCTCTCCCCGGGCGCGGGGCATTGTCCTGTGCCAAAACGCACCGGCCGCACCCGGGCAGGCATCCGGCCCCTATCGGGAACCATCAGGCAGGCGTCGGAGGATCAACCTCACCAGCTCGCGCTCGACCCCCGGCCGTGACGCAACCCAGTGGATCTCTGGGTCGTCGGGGCGGAACCAATTGCACTGCTGGCGGACCAGCACCCGCGACCGCCGGCGGATCTCTTCGATTGCCCGGGCCAGCGTCCACTCGCCCAGAAGATACCGCACGATCTGCGCGTAGCCGATGGCCGACAGGCTGGGAGCATCGGCAGGGACACCTCGATCGAGAAGGCGCTGCACTTCCTCGACCAGGCCGCGCTGAAGCATCGCATTGATCCGGGCGTCCAGGCGAAGGTACAGCTCGGGCCGGGGAAGGGTGAGGCCAAAGACGAGGGACTGGAATGGAACCGGATGCCGCCTGGGGCGCAGGCTAGCCGGGCTTCCGGTGATCTGATGCACTTCCAGCGCCCGAATCACTCGCCGGACATTGCGGCGGTCAATCCTGGCAGCGGATACCGGATCGGTCTCGGCCAGCATGGCGTGCAACGCATCCGCTCCGGCCTGCTCGGCGGTCCTCTCCCAACCCCGCCGGACCTCCAGGTCGAGAGTACCCGGGGACAGGGCCCACCCCTCGAGCAGGGCGCGGACATACTGTCCCGTGCCACCCACGACGATGGGCAGGCGGCTCCGGGCGTGGATCTCGTCGATCGTCACCAACGCCGCCCCGCAGAACTGCGCCAGACTCCAGGTCTCGGCGGGTTCAGCAATGTCGATCAGGTGGTGCGGAACCCGCGCCCGGTCTTCGAGGGACGGCTTGTCGGTCCCGATATCCAGGCCGCGGTAGAGCAGCCGGGAATCCACCGACACGATCTCGCCGCCGATCTGCTCGGCCACCTCGATCGCCACACGGGTTTTGCCCACCGCGGTCGGTCCAACGATGCCCACCACGACGGCCGGCACGCCAGGCGGCTTCATGTTTGCAGCACATCTTCCAGGTGATTCAGCCGGGTCACCCTCCCCTGCCGGTCCACGTCAACGGCGATCACATCCACTCGCCAGGGCTGTTCCAACAGGGCGTGAGCCCCAAGGTAGGCCCAGGCGCACCGTTCGATGCGAGCTAGCTTCCGCGGGGTCACAGCCTCCTCGCCGGCACCGTAGTGCATCGATGAGCGCGTCTTGACTTCGACCATCACCAGCCCCCCGGCCTTCTCGGCAACGATGTCGATCTCGCCTCCCGGGCAGTGCCAGTTGCGGTGGCGCAGGGCGAACCCTGCTCCCGCCAGGTAGTCGCAGGCCGTGGTCTCCCCCAGGCGCGCCAGTTCCTGGCGATTCAATGGATGGCCGACCTCAGGCGGTTGGTGAATTGGCGCCAGGCCGGGTCGCGCCTCTTGCGGGGCGCGGCGATCAGGCGCTGGTACTCGTCCAGCACCAGGCGGCTGGTTCGGGAGATGTCGAAGGCTTGCGCTGACCGGAGCGCCCCACCGGCAAGGCGCTGACGCAGCTCCGGATCAACGACGATCCGGGTGAGCTGGGCTGTGAAGGCCGCCAGGTCCTGGCGGCTGAGCAAGCCATTGACTTCGTCCTGGATCGTGTCGCTCACGCCGGGCGAGTCGATCCCCACGGCCGGAAGCCCGCAGGCCAGGGCCTCGATGATCGAAAGTGGATGGACCTCGGTGACCGAGGCGGTGACGCACACGTCACTGGCTGCCAGATAGCCGGGCACTCGGGCGTAGTCGACCATGCCGGCGAAGAACACCCAGCCCCCGATTCCCAGTTTCTGCGCCATCAATTCCAACTTACCTCGCTCCGGTCCATCTCCCACCATCAGCAAACCTACGGCGGCCACGGCCTCCCGAACCCCAGCAAATGCTCGCAGCAGCGTCCCAAGATTCTTCTCCGGGCCGAGGCGTCCGGTGTACACCAGCAGCAGCGCCTCGTCCGGGATCCCCAGGCGGGCGCGATGGAGCGGGTCTCTTGGAACGCAGAAGGGCGCCAGGTCGATGCCATTCGGAATCACCTTGACCGGCGACGCCACCCCCAGCTCGCGCAGGACTCCCCGCAGCCCCTGGGAGGGCGCTATCGTCAAGTCGACCTCCGAGCAGAAGAACGGCAGGTAGGCCTGCAACAGGCCGGTCCGGATGCGGTCGGGCAGCGCTGGGAGGTAGTACTGGGCGTAGAGGTCGTATCGGGTGTGATTGGTGAACACGACCGGGATGCCAGCCGGGCGGCAGTAGCGCAGGCCGAGGCCACCACTGAGAAACGGATGGTGAACATGGACAATGTCCATCGACTGGATCATGCGCCGCACCTGGCGAGTGTGGCGGAGCGAGAGATGGTATCCCGTGTGCGCCAGTGGGAGCCCGGGGGATCGAAGGACCGTCGGGTCCTCCGCCCCGAGCGCGGCATCACCGAAGGTGAAAACGAAGACATCGTGCCCCGCGGCTTGCAGGGCGCGCTGATTCAGGCTGATGTAGTTCGTGATCCCGCTGACGTGCGGCTTGTAGGCGTCCGCCATCATCCCGACGCGCATCGCAGACCTCCCGCATCCCAATCCTAGCCACAGGGCGTGCCGGCGTCAAGCGCCGGGCCGGTCAGGCGCTTCGAAGTGTCGTGCGTCTTGTCCGGGACAAGGGCGCGGGGGCGGCCTGACGCCAGACTCTCCCAAGTCATCGGCGACACGGTCTGCCTGGGCGATCGCCCGATCACCTGGGCACATCGGCCGCACCGAGACTGACCGGCCGGTCTCCATCCGCCGGTCCCACAGTTCCGCAGCCAGTGCCGTTCGGATTCGTCAAAGCGCCTCGTCGCCGCCTTCGTCCCCTGCCAGGTCAGGTAGTAAGCTTCCTGAGTTCAACCAGGAGCCGTTGGCGGGAGCAGCTGCGAACGGCCGGGGATCAACCTGACTAAGACCTGTAAGGCAATTGACACCGCAATCACCTGTGCTAGACTGATCGTTGCGCAGGGTTTGAGCATGATTTCGGCAGGCTTTCTCCGCCAGAGCGATATCTTCTTCGATCTCGACGAAGCCCAACTGGAATGGATCGCGGCCATCTGCCGCGAGCAGGGCTTCGCCAGCGGGCAGATCATCTTCGAGGAGAACTCTGCGAGCGATGAGTTGTACATTATCTTGCGCGGCGAGGTCGAGATTCTGATCGACCCCAGCCTGGTCAGCGACCAGCCGGAGGCAGTTCCCCGGCCCACCACTATCGCCACCCTGCGCCGTGGCCAATCCTTCGGCGAGGTCGCCCTGGTCGACCAGGGCCTCCGATCGGCCAGCGCCCGCAGCGCCAGCCATGACACCCTGCTTCTGGTCGTGCCGCGGGACAGCCTGATGGCCCTGTGCGGGCAGCATCCGGACCTGGGCTTCCGCCTGATGCGCAACCTGGCTGCCGAGTTGGCCGTCAAGATCCGCAGCACCGACCTGCGCATGCGGGAGGAACTCCTGTACACCCAGCGCCCCCGGCGCCAGGCCTAGACATCGCCTCGTCCACCTTACACCTCAGGGCGCAATCCCAGTGGACCAGGCCCAAAGAACCGGCCACCCTC
>JALHUE010000002.1 GCA_022866145.1 Anaerolineales bacterium
GAGCAGATGCCCGGCCAGAAGAGCCGCTGGTACGAGTGGCCGTATGTCGAAGGACTGCGCCTCGACGAAGCCATGAACGATTTGGCGATCCTGGCGACGGGCCTGTATGGAAAATCCCTGCCCTCCCAGAATGGCGCCCCCCTGCGGCTGGTCGTCCCGTGGAAGTATGGCTTCAAGAGCATCAAAGGCGTCGTCAAGATCGATTTGGTGGCTGAGCCACCGACGTCGCTGTGGATGGCTGCCGCGCCGAGCGAGTACGGTTTCTATGCCAATGTCAATCCCGATGTCGATCACCCCCGCTGGTCGCAGGCCTCCGAGCGGCGCATCGGCGAAATCAGCCGGCGCGACACGCTGATGTTCAATGGCTACGAGGAGGAAGTTAGCGGCATGTACTCGGGGATGGATCTGAGTGCCAACTACTAGGCGACAACCCTCGGCCGCCGCGGCCGGCAGCACGCCACCGGCGGCAATTTGGCTGAGGGACAACTGGCTGCGGTTGTTGGTGCACGTCGGCGCCTGGATCCCGCTGGCGCTCATCGTCTACGGATTCGTGACCAACCAGCTGACGGTCAATCCGATCCAGGCGGCCACCCTGCGCACCGGCAAGACCGCCCTCGTCCTGCTCGTGTTGTCGCTGGCCTGCACCCCCTTGAACACCGTCTTCCGCTTCCGCAAAGCGCTCAAAGTCCGCCGCGCCCTGGGGCTGTATGCCTTCCTATACGTCGCCTTCCACTTCGCCATCTTCGTCGGGCTGGACTATGGCTTCAACCCCCAACGGTTGCTGGAGGCGGTGTTCGAGAAACGCTATGCTCTGGTGGGATTCACCGCCGGGTTGATACTGGTCCCCGTGGCAATTACCTCCACCCGAGGCTGGATGCGACGGCTCGGCCGCCGCTGGACGCGGCTGCATCGACTGGTGTACTTGGCATCGCTGCTGGTCATTGTGCACTACACCTGGCTGGTCAAATCCGACATCCGGGTGCCGCTACTGTACGGCGCCCTGGTGCTGGCGCTGCTGGCGCTCCGGCTCCGCCCCGTTCGCCAGTTGACCGCCGGCCTCGGGGGCCGCCTCCGGCGCCGCCTGGCCAGCTAGTCGGCACGGCAGAACGACAACCGCGACGGATCGGTGACACGACCCGTCGCGGTTGTCGTTCTTGGCTGTCGGGGCGGGCGGATTTGAACCGCCGTCCTCACGGACCCGAACCGTGCGCTCTAGCCGGGCTGAGCCACGCCCCGTGTCGATCCTTTGCGGATGACCTGCGCATTGTACCGCGAGCCGGCCGCCTGAACAAGCATCCTGACCCGGCGGACCCGAGCCCGACGGCCGCCAGCCTCGGGCGGTGAAGCCGCTTCCCCCCGGTTCGGCTGCCGGCCGGACGGCGTCCCAGGCTGACCGCTGAGGGCAACCGAGAGGTGCCCATGCCAGTTGAGGCTGGATTCCCAGCCCGCTGCTGGGCCGGAGCGAAGCACGGCAATCGTGTGCCGCAGCCGGGCAAGAGAGGGTTTCACCACCAGCCGCGCCTGCCCATCAGCCCTCGGTAAGGCGCCTGACGGGAAAGAGGTTGGGTCTACAGTCGATGGGACACGGGGGCCCGCCATTGGCGGCGGCCGACTCGCACCTCCGGCGGCGCTACGGGGGTGGGGCGCGGCCTGTGCGCAGCAGGCGGGAAGCCCATGGGGCAGGGGTCAGGCGTCGATGAAGACCTTGGAGGCGACCGAGGCCTCGCGGGAGGTCTGGGGCAGGGTGAAACAGAACAGGCTGCCGGTCCCTTCCTTGCTCTCACACCAGATCTGGCCATTGTGCAGTTCGACCATGGCCTTGGCGATCGAAAGCCCAAGGCCCATGCCGCCATGACGGCGGGTGAGATGCGATTCGACCTGGTAGAACCGGTCAAAGATGTGTTCGGTCTCGCTGGTGGGGATGCCGATCCCGGTGTCGACGACAAAGACCTTGGCATAGCCGCCTTCGCCCTCCGCCTTGACACCGATTTGCCCGCCGGGGTCGGTGAAGGTCAGGGCGTTGCGCACAAGGTTGGTGATGACGACGTCGATCTTCTCGCGGTCCCCCTCGACCATCAACGGGTCGTCTTCCGGTATGTCGTAGCCGAGCTCGATCTTCTTCTCGTCGGCCGTCGAAAGGAACCGGTTGACGACATCCACGACCAGGCGGGCCAGCGAGAACGGCTCACGCCGCACGCGAGACTGCCCCTCGTCCTTGTGGGCGATCGTCGAGAGGTCTTCGATGATCGTCTTGAGGCGCATCGAGCTGCGAATGATCACCTCCATCTGCTCGGCGTAGTCCTGGGGGATCACTTCCTTGAGGAAGGTGGCGTGGCCGAGAATCAACCCGAGGGGGGTGCGCAGCTCATGCGAAGCAATGGCGATGAAGTCGGACTTCATCCGGTCGAGGCGGGTCAGTTCGGTGTTTACCGTCTGCAGCTGGCTGAGCAGGCGGGCATTGTCGATTGCCACGGCTGCCTGGGCAGCCAGGGTCTCTAGGATGGACAGGTCATCTTCGGTATAATGGGCCTGCTCGCGCTTGTTGATGGCTTCAACCACCCCGATCGGCTCTTCTTTGATGAGCAGGGGGACGCCCAGCAGCGAGCGGGTCTCGAAGCGCAGGGTTTCATCGACGGCGCGGAAGACCCGCGGATCATTCGATGCGTCGTGCAACACCATCGGGCGGGCGTGATGGAAGATCCAGCCGGCGATGCTGCCCTTGAGGGGGACGGTAACCTCCAGCAGCTTCTGGCGCACGGGCCCGTGGACGGCCTCAAAGCGCAGCTCGCCTCTGGATGGTTCATACAGCAAGATCGAAGCCGCTTCGCTCTCGGTCAGTTCGACGGCGTTATCGACGATCGTCTGGAGGAGGAGCGGCAAGTCATGTGTCGACGCCAGCGTGCGGCTGATTTCGAGCAGCCTCTGGGTGCGTTCCAGCCGGACCTGGCGTGAGGATGGTTCGGGCATTGCCAACCACCTGAACGTGGGCAGGAGATTCTAGCACAGGCCAATCGCCTGGCCAACATTCGCGCAAGAGATCGCACAAGCAGCGATCGGGAGGAGTCTATGGCAACCAAGAAGAAAGTGCGTGTGGCGATCATCGGCGTGGGCAACTGCGCCTCGTCGCTGGTCCAGGGCGTCCACTACTACCGCAAAGCCAAGCCCACCGACCTGATCCCGGGGTTGATGCACGTCAATCTGGGTGGCTACCACATCCGGGATATCGAATTCACCTCCGCCTTCGACGTGGTCAAAGGCAAGGTCGGCAAGGACCTGAGCGAGGCGATCTTCGCTTACCCCAACAACACCATCAAGTTCTCCGAAGTGCCAAAGCTGGGTGTCAAGGTGTATCGCGGCATGACCCACGATGGTTTGGGCCAGTATGTCTCCGGCGTGGTCGAGAAAGAGGAAGGCCCGACGGATGACATCATCGGAATCCTGAAGGACACCAAGACCGACGTGGTGGTCTCGTACCTGCCGGTCGGATCCGAAATGGCGACTAAGTGGTACGTCGAGCAGGTGCTCGAGGCGGGCTGCGCTTTCGTCAACTGCATCCCGGTGTTCATCGCCAGCTCGGAGTATTGGGCAGGCCGCTTCCGCGAGCATGGGGTTCCGATCATTGGCGATGACATCAAGAGCCAGGTCGGCGCCACGATCACTCATCGGGTGCTGACCAACCTGTTCGCTGACCGCGGGGTCCAGATGCAGCGCACGTACCAGCTGAACTTCGGCGGCAACATGGACTTCTACAATATGCTTGAGCGAACCCGGCTCGAATCGAAGAAGATCTCAAAGACCAATGCCGTCACCAGCCAACTGCCGTACGAACTGCCGCCCGAGTCGATCCACGTCGGCCCGAGCGACTACGTGCCGTGGCTGACCGACCGCAAGTGGGCCTACATCCGCATGGAAGGCATCAGCTTCGGCGACGTGCCCCTCAACCTCGAGCTCAAGCTGGAGGTCTGGGATTCGCCGAACTCGGCGGGCGTGGTCATCGATGCGGTTCGGTGTGCCAAGCTCGCCCTCGACCGAGGTCTGTCCGGCCCGGTCCTGGCGCCGTCGTCGTACTTCATGAAAGCCCCGCCCAAGCAGTTCAGGGACGAGCTGGCACGCCAGATGGTCGAGGATTACATCGCCGGCAAGCTCTAGCCGCGACCAGGGTCGCGAATCCTCAGGCGATCTACCGCGGCCTGGTGGTTGGCTGGGAGTCCTCGGCACAACCCCCAGGCCGCGTTGGGTTCTGGTTGCTGGGGAGGATCGTCATGCGGGCAGTCCCGATCCCACATCCCGGCCCCGTCGACACGCTGGTTCTGCCAGTGGTCGAGGTGCCCTTTCCTGAACCCGGCCGAGGCCAGCTCAGGCTGCGGATCCAGGCGTGCGGCGTCTGCCGCACCGATTTGCATCTCGCCGAAGGGGAGCTGGCGGGGGCGCACTACCCCGTGATCCCGGGGCACCAGATCGTCGGCACGGTCGAGGTTGTCGGCGAGGATGTCACGGGTTGGAGCGTCGGAGATCGGGCCGGCGTGGCATGGCTGCACCGCGTGTGCGGGGTGTGCGACCCCTGCCGTCGGGGCGAATCCAACTTGTGCCCGGAGGCAGCCTTCACCGGATTCCATGTCGACGGGGGCTTCGCCGAGGCGATGCTGGCTGAGGCGAATTTCGCTTATCGTCTCCCGGAATCGATCTCGGATCTTGAGGCCGCGCCTTTGCTATGCGCCGGGATCATTGGCTTGCGGTCACTGCGCAAGGCGGACCTTGC
>JALHUE010000003.1 GCA_022866145.1 Anaerolineales bacterium
AAGCCGTGATGACCCCGGTGGCAAAGAACGAACTGTCGGGGTCCTGAACGCCGGAGGTGCAGTTCAGGCTCGTCCCTACGTACGTCATCCCTGCCGGAAGCGGGTCGTTCAGCGTGACGTTGAATGCATCGGCGTTGCTGGCTGCGGTGTGCGAGAACGTCAGTGTGAAGGCGATCGTATCCCCGGCGTCACCGCTGTTGGGCACGGCCGCCTTGGCCGCCTGCAGCGTCGGTTCGACGATCACCACATTGGGCGCTGCGCCGGAGGCCGAGCCACCGGTCCAGGAGATCACAGCGCTGTTGTTCCGTCCAACCCCGCGGTCGTTGCCGGGACTGTTCAACACCACGGCCGTGTAGGTGATGGTGATCGTCTCCGGGGCGGCGTTCACCCGGTTGCTATTGGTCAGCGTGCCGAACGAATACGTTGCCGCACCGCCGGGGGCGGCAAGCCCGGCCCTAGCGGTGGTGAGCACCTGCGGGAATTCGCCGCCGATGCTCGTGCTGAGATCGGCGGAGGCCGTCAGGCTATCCAGACTGACAAAGGCCAGGCCGGAATCCAACGTGTCCACGACGGTGGCGTTGTTGGAAACGCCCTCCGGGATGGTAATCACCAGCTGGTAGGTCACCCGCTCGCCGATGGCCACGTTGGTGAGAAGCGTGTGGGCCTGGTTGGTACCGGTGATGGTCTTGGTTACCACTGGCAGTGCGGTCGTCACGGTGGCCTGGTCGGTTAGCGGGCCGCCGGGGTCGAGGAAGTTCGGGCCGCCATTGCGGCTGGCGTACTGGGTGACGCTGGCGGTGTTGGTGTTCACCGTGTTCGGGGCGACGCCCGGCGCCAACTGCAGGTCGTAGGTCAGGATGACGATGTTGGCGCCGCTGCCCAGATTGTGTCCCTGGCACACCCCTTCAGCGTCGCTCGGGTCGAGCAGCTCCAGCCCGCCGTGGTTTGGCCCGACATCGTAGAACAGGTACTCAGGCTGCGTGTTCGGCGCGCCGACGGCAACCCCCGACGTATTCAGGGCCTGATAGCCGATGGGGGTTCCACTGCCGCGGCGGATCTGCAAGTTGAGTCCGAGGCCGGTGCTCGGGATCACGTACCCCGGCGCCAGCAGATCGCGCAGCCGGATGTCGAAAGCGCCGTATGGGCTCGTGCCCTGGTTCTCGATCACCAGGGCGAAGGTGGCCAGATCGCCGGCGTCGACGCCCCCGAGGTTGCTATCAATCGGTCGTGGCGGCGGGCCGCTCAGGCCGCCCGAACTGACCAGCCCGGTCCATGACGGATTCGAACCCGGCGGGTTGAAGGTCACACTGAGCGGCCCGACCTGCGGGGGAGCGAAGGCGCCGGCCGGATTGTCGGTCGCACCGACGCCCTTGGTGAGAAACAGCACCGGTTCCTGGACCTGGATCTGGATGATGACATCCGTGTCGTCGGGCCCGGCATTGGTCGATCCCTCATGCTGGCGAAGCTGGTTGGTGAGGAACAGCCCATCAGCGAATGGGTCCTGTGTCACGGTAATGGTGAACAGCAGGTCAATCTTGGACGCGCGGTTGGACGAATCGTCGAAGGATCCGTAGAAGATGCGCAGGGAGTTGCTCGAACCAGTAGGCGTCAGCAAAGGCGAAATCCCCGAGATGCCCGTCGGCCCGCTGAAGGTGTCGGTCAACCCGCGCGTCACCTCGCCAGGCGCAGGCAGCGTTCCGGGTGCGGCGGCCGCGAGGTAGGTCCAGACCGGCACGCCAGGGGCCTCGGCGTTTGGATCGGCGACATCGAAGACCGGGAGCGGTAGATAATCGATGAAGTACAGGTCCTCAACGTCGGAAGCGGGCATCTCGTAGGTGATCCGGTAGGTGACGGTGTCACCCGGCGCCACTCTCGGTGGGGTCGGTGACCCGCCGTTGATGGCATACAACGATTTGGTCACGGGGCCTCGGGCAATCGTCACGCCCGCGCCGCTGCCGTCGTCCTCCACACCATCAACCTGCGTGATGAGGGCGTTATTCCGGATCGTTCCGGTGATGCTGACGCTGTTCGATAATCGATCCCCCTGGTCGACACTCGGATCCGTCGAGGGGTACGTGTCCGAGAAGACATCCTGGATGCGTGCGTAGTAGGTGATGGTGCCGGTGGCCGGGCCCGCATTGGGGACGATCGCCCGGCCGCCCTGCAGGATGCCATCTGCGGCGCCGAGGCGAATCAGCGCATCAGACACTTCGAAGGTCAGCAGCGTGCTGCCATCGGTTCCGTCCGGCGGCACACCGGGGCCGGAGTTTCCGATGCGCGAGACGTCGATGAGGAGATCATCCCCCGGGGCGGGTGGATTGGGAGGATTCGGGGGATAGGCGGGTGGCGTGTAGGCGAACAGACCGCCGCGCGTCTCCACTCGGTCCGTGACGCTCAAACTGGGCTCGAATCCCGGGCCCATAAGCAGACGCTGCCCGTCCGAGATGGTGTCGGTCGCGACCAGATCCCCAAAGGTGAAGTAGTCGGAAATCTGAAACGACAACGTATAGGTGACCACCGTGCCCGGCGTGCCGCTGCCAGGGGACGCCGACTTCTGGATGGCAATCGACCGGTCGTTGAGGGTGTGCTCAGGCCCGGCGGCATTGATCGTCAGAGGCGTGACCGGATCGCGGCCATCGTCGGGGTCCCAGGACGCCGAGGCTCTGACGTTGTCGGGCGAGGTGCGATCGTCGCCGCTGGGAGGCGGCAGGACACTGCCACCCCCGGCATCGAACTGCGGGATGAAGTATTCGAACACAACGTTGGGACTTCCGCTCACTGGCCCGGCGCCAAAGTCGCAGGACAGTGTGCCTCCGGGAATCCCCGCCGGCGGAGGCGTGCACACGGCGGCTGGGCTGGTGCTGACGACGCTCGTGAACTGCAGGTTTGACGACAGCGTATCCGCGATCGTCAGGTTGTTCACGGACTGGGCATCGGCAATACCGGC
>JALHUE010000004.1 GCA_022866145.1 Anaerolineales bacterium
ACCCCGGCCTTGCTGCCAAATCCACCGCCCACCAGCGGCGCGATCACCCGCATTCGGCTCTGGGAGATCCCCATCGACTGGGCGATGAGATTGCGCTGCGCGAACGGCGATTGGGAACTGCCCCACAGCGTGATCTCCCCGGACTCTTCCACTCGGGCCACGGCGACATGAGGCTCGATGGGCACGTGTTGAATGTGGGGAATCCGGTACTTGCGCTCGACGATGGCGGCGCACTGGCCCCAGGCGCTGTCGACATCCCCCCTGCGGATCTTGAAGTGATTGGAGATGTTCGTCCCCGGCTTGGGGAAGATGAAGTTGGCGACCACGTACTGGCCCAGATCGGGATGAAGCAGCGCCGCGCTGGGGAGGGTGCCCAGTTCAGGGTCCAGGACCGGCTCGAGCACTTCGTAGTCCACGTCGATCAGGTCGAGGGCGTTCTGGGCGATCTCTTCGCTGATGGCGGCCACCCCCGCCACTGGATCACCGGCGTAGCGCACGCGGTCGCGGCAGAAGATGTACCGGTCCTGCAGATACAACCCGATATAGCCGGGGAAGTCCTCGCCGGTGACGACAGCCTTCACGCCGGGCAGGGCGCGGGCGCGGGCCGTGTCGATCTTCCGGATAAGGGCGTGCGGAATGGGACTGCGCTTGATGCGAGCGTGCAGCAGCGAATCCCCGAACTGGATGTCATCAGCAAAGACCGCCGCGCCGGTCACCTTCTGGCGGGCGTCTATGCGGGGAGCGTTCTCGCCGATGGGGCTGGGCGTGGGTTGTGAGCCGGCGCTCTTCATGCATTCTCTCCCGTCTGGCCACACGAATCAGGCCAGGCCGATCCTTTGGGTCAGCCGGCGGCCGACTGCATTCTGGCCGCTTCCTTGACGCTCTCGATGATGCGCACATATCCCGTGCAGCGGCACAAGTTGCCAACCAGCGCCTCGCGGATCTCATCCTCTCCCGGGTTCGGGTTCCGCTGCAGCAGCGCGTGCGCGGAGATCAGGATGCCCGGCGTGCAGAACCCGCACTGCACGCCCCCCTGACGGAGGATGGCTTCCTGAACGGGGGCCAGCCGTTCTTCGCTGGCCAGCCCCTCCACGGTGACGATCCGGGCTCCGTCACATTCGACTGCCAATACCATGCAGCTGTTGACCGGCTCCCCGTTCAGCAGCACCGTACACGCGCCGCACTCGCCGGCCGAACACCCGTTCTTGGTGCCGGTCAGCGCCAGCTTCTCCCGCAGCATGCGCATGAGCGTCATGTTGGCGGGGACGGCCACCTGTTCCGGCTCACCATTGATGGTGACGTGGATCTCGTGAAGTGCCATAGGTCCCTCGAAGGATGGCTGGCGAGGCGGGTTCGTCCGCTTGAGAACCAACCCGTCAGCCGGTCAGTTGGGTCCAGACCTGCGCAAGCGCTGTGGCCGACAGGTTCCGGACCATCAGCTTGCGGTACCGGGCGCTTCCGCGCACGTCGTCAATCGGCGAGCAGGCGTCGGCCGCCAGCCGCGCCGCTTCATGCAGCGACTCGGGCGTGATGGGGTGACTTGCCAGGTATGCTTCTGCCTCGACAGGTACGAGGGGTACAGGGGCGACCGAGGCCAGGGCTAGGCGAAAGCGGTGGCCGGATGGGCAGCTCGCGTCCGGGTGGCCAAGAGCCGTCACTCCGACAATCGATAGGTCGCTCAGTTGATTGCGTCCCAGCTTGAGATACATCCCCGCACATCCCTTTGGCGGGAGGGGAAAGTGGATTGCCGTCACGACATCACCCGGTTCGAGCCTGGTCTTGCCAGGGCCGAGGAAGAATGATTCTAGCCGTTCCTGGCGCGGGCCATTTACCCCATAGACGTGCAGCACTCCATCGAGTGCCAGGCATGCCCCAATCGTATCCCCAGCGGGGGAGGCGTTGCAGAGGTTGCCAACAACGGTCGCCCGGGTGCGCAGCGGGTAGCTGGCGACGGAGCGGCATGCCTCGGCCAGCAGGGGGTAGTGGGTCCGCACCTCGGCGGATGCGATCACCCGATTCATACTGACGGCGGCACCGAGTGTGAGGCCGGCCTTCGGGTCAAAATGCAGATCATTCGTCCCTTCCAGCCCCTTGACATCCACCAGGAAGCGGGGGGTCAGGAATCCGTCCCGCATGCGAACCAGGACATCCGTTCCTCCCAGGAACGGACGGGCTTCCCCGGGATGGCGGGCAAGGAACTCGCTGGCTTCGGCCGGCGTACGGGGCCGGAGGTAGTCAAACTCAGGAAGCGTCGGATGGGTGTTCATGGTTCTGACATCTTCCTTCTCACAGAGAGATCGAATTCGCAAAGGGTTCGCCGAAGGGGTCTCACCCTCCGCTCGAAATGGCATGCTGAGAATAGCATGGACGCATGGTCTGAACCATAAGCAGAATACCAGAACTCCGCCATCACTCTTTCTTGTAGGGAAGCCCCAGAGCTTCGGGCTTGGCGGCACCCCATCGGGAACTGAACCACTTCGTGGACATCAGCACCAGGACTGCAATGGTGATGATGAAGGGCACGGTCCTCCAGATATACCTGGACAGCACGCCGGGCAGGATCAGCTGAGGATTGAGCGAGAGCTGCCACAAGGTGCCGAACAGGATGGAACCACCGAAGAGGATGAAGGGATTCCACATGGAGAAGAAGACCAGCGCGAGCGCAATGAAGCCCCAGCCCAACAGGAAGTTGATGCTCCATACGGGATTGTAGTCCAGGGAGTAGATCGCCCCCGCAAGGCCCATGAGCATTCCGCTGACAACGACGCTCAGGTAGCGGGTCCGGGTGACGTTGACGCCGGAAACTTCGGTGACCGAGGGGCTTTCTCCCGCCGATCGTATCCGCAGTCCCAGGGTGGTCTTTGAGAACACCCACCAGGTCAGGACCACCAGCCCGATGGCGAGGAAGAAGAAGGGCGAAAGACCCGCCAGGTCGGGAATCCTCTCCATGCCCAGCGGCCCCGTGTAGGGGTAACCGATGTAGGCCGTCAGTCCGAAGCCCAGGATCCAGATCCCCATGCCGTTCACGACCTGGTCGCCCCCCAGGGTGATGGAGAGGAAGCCGTGCAGCGCGGCGATGAGGCCTCCAATGACAATGGCCGCCAGGAATCCGAGGAGATAGCTCCCGGAGGTCTTGGCCACAATGAACCCCACGGTGGCCCCGAAGAGCATCACGCCTTCGATGCCAACGTTGAGGATGCCCGAGCGCTGTCCGATCAACTCCCCGAGCGCCGCAATCGTGAAGATCGTCGAGGCGTTCAGGCTTCTCGCCGCAAACTCCCACATCCTATGGCTCCCTTTCCATCTTCTTCCAGACGATGGTGTTGCGATAGAAGAACTGGAAGGCGACGAGGGTGATCATCAGTACCCCGAGCAGGGCGTAATCGATGCCGTACCCCAGCTGTAGCTGTCCCTGGACGAACCGGCCTCCGTTGGTCAGCCCGCCGAAGAGCAGAGCGATAGGAATGGCCGCCAGAGGGTTTCCCTGGGAGATCAGCCCGCAAATGATCCCGTAGAAGGACAGGTCGCCGAAGTCACCGTAGTTCAAGGGGATCTTGTAGACACCGGGGACGGCGGCGAAGTAGTGAAATCCGGCGAGGCCGGCAAACATCCCGCCCAGGATGAACACCAGCAGCGGGACCTTGTGCGGGCTGATGCCCGCGTACTTGGCCGCCGACGGGCTCAGGCCGAAGGCCTTGATCTGATAGCCCAGGGTGGTCTTAGCAAACATGAAGTACAGCAGCGCCGCCAATCCCAGGGCAATAGGGATGGTGAAGGTCCCTCCCAAGGCCATGGGCGGGTAGATCGACTCCGACAACTTGAACCCTTCGCCTTCCCCGCCCCCGCCCATGAAGGGGCCTCCCTCCTTGATCATGTAAGCGATCAGCCAGAAGACGATCGAATTCAGCATCATGGACACGACGATCTCGTTCGTGTTGAACCACCCCTTGAGGAAGCCCGGGATGGCTCCGATCACTGCCCCCCCCAGGAGCGCCCCGAGCATCATCAGGGCAATGATGATCCCCGGCGGCAGGGTCGGGTTCTGGGATCCCTTGGCGCCGAGGGCCAGCGCCACGGCGAAGGCGACCAACGCGCCGCCGTAGAGCTGGCCGGCCATGCCGATGTTCCACAGTCCGGCCCTCATCGGGACGATAAAAGCGCAAGTGCACAGCAGGATGAAGATCGATCGGTTGATCGTCAGGGGTAGCCCGAACTGGTTGGCAAAGGCATAGGAAAAGATGGCCCGATAGCCAGTCAGCGGATGAACTCCGTCCTGGAGGAAGATCAGGCCCATCAGCGCCAGGCCGGTGAGAATCGCGAGCAGCGAGATGGTCGTCGCCTCCCAGCCGGTGACCCTCACCTTCTTCTCGAGCTTCACCTCATAGCTGCCGAGCTTCATGGGTCTACACCTTCTGCTTCAAACCGGCCATCATGGCTCCGATGTCCTCTCGCCTGGCCTGTTTGATCGGGATGATGCCCATGAACTCGCCCTCGTAGATTGGGGCCACGCGATCGCTCAGCGACAGGACCTCCTCAAGGTCCTCCGAGATGAGCAGAATGGCAGCGTGCTGGCGCTTCGCATCCAGCAGCTTGTTCTGGACGAACTCGGTGGCTCCCACATCCAGCCCCTGGCTGGGAAGGTTGGCGATGATGAGCCGCGGCTTGCGGGACAGCACGCGCGCCAGGATAAGCTTCTGAAGGTTGCCGCCGGACAGGCTCTTGGCCGTGCTATCCGGACCGCGCGTGACGATGCCGTATTCGGAGATGAGTTCTTCGGTGAGCTTGCGCGTCTTCTGGGAATCCACGATCCCCCAACGGGAGAAGGCGCCGTCAAAGTGGTAGTTCATCAGGACGTTGTCGACCAGGGAGTAGTCGCCGATCGAACCCACATCGATCCGGTCCGAGGGGATGTAGCCCATGCCGTTCTTCCATCGCTCCAGACTGCCGGACCGGGTGATGTTGATCCCGTCCATCGATATGCTGCCGGCCACGGCCTTGCGCAGCCCCGCCAGCACCTCGGCCAGGACCTGCTGTCCGTTCCCGGAAACCCCGGCAATGCCGAAGATCTCGCCTTCATGCACGCAGAAGGAGACGCCCTGCAAGGCCAGGAGCCCTTTGTCGTTCAAGGCGAAGAGGTTGTCCACCTCGAGAATGGGCTTGCCCTGCTCGACCTCCACATGCTCCAGCCGGAAGATCACTTCGCGGCCTACCATTTCCTGGGCCAGACTGTTCTCGGTTGCTTCCGCCGTGCGAAGGCGGGCGGTGACCTTGCCCCGCCGTAAGACCGTAACCCGCTGGCTGATGGTCAGCACGATAGGCAGCTTGTGGGTGATGAACGGGACGAGGGCGAGATCGTCTCCGGTCATGATGCGGATCGACGCCAGGAGCTTCTCCGTTTCCGGAGGCGCCAGGGCGGAAGTGGGCTCATCCAGGATGAGGATCCGGGCGCCTCGATACAGGGTCTTCAGGATTTCCACGGTCTGCTTTTCGCCCTCCGACAATTGCCAGACCTTCGCCTTGAGGTCGATCTTGAAGCCGTATCGGTCGCACAGCTCCGCAATCTCGTCTCGGAACCTCTTCAGGTCAGGGATCCTCCCCGCTTTGGGGTGACCCAGGATGATGTTCTCGATGACCGTGTGAGCGGGGATCAGCTTGCGGTTCTGGTGAACCATCCCGATGCCAAGGTGAATGGCGTCGAGGGGCGAGCGGAAGGTCACCTTCTCCCCGTGAACGTAGATCTCGCCTTCGTCAGGCTGGAGCAGCCCGAACAGGATCTTCATCAGGGTGGTCTTTCCGGCGCCGTTCTCACCCAGGATGGCGTGGATCTCACCCGCTCGGATCTCAAAGTCGATGTGGTCATTGGCGAGGACGCCGGGGAATCGCTTGGTGATTCCCTTCGCCTCCAGGACGGTATCGCCGCGTTTCACGGGTTGGATGGGCATGGTCTCAACCTATTGCCTGCCGCTGGTTCTTGCCTGGCCACCTTCGTCGGTCACGCACTCGGAGATCCGGATCCACGCGCCCAGGCCGATCGCGGGCGCATCGGGGTGGCAGCCCCGGACGAACCCATCGGGCAGCATATCGACCCCGCTGAAGCGCGAGGCTCTCGTCCCGAGGGTCGCTCCCGCAGGACGAGAGCCTCACTTGCCTGTGACTAGCCGTCACACGTCATGCGAACCGACACACCCAGCTACTTCAGGATGGTCGTTCCTTGCAGATCGAAGTTGAACTGGGACAGCAGCCACTCGGTGGTCGCAGCCACGCCGGCGGCCTTGACCACGGTGCCCGCGGCCGGGATCGGCAAGCCCTCCATCTCCAAGCCTGTTCCGTTGCTCACGAATTCGTGCTCCGTGAACGGATCCCACTCACCCTTCATCATCTGATCGCGTCGCTGCGTGACGAGGTCGATGATCTCCTGCGGGATGGACGGGAGCGCCGCCGGGCTGATGGCGTCGACACCGATCTTGCCGTCGTTCATCAGGTCAACGGTCGGTTCCACGGTGCCGTCGGCCAGGGTCATCGTCGTCTCCATGCCCGGATACAGGATGGTCTCCGGCGCCTTGTTGCCGGCCAGGTAGTCCAGGACCATCTGCTCGTAGATGATCTCCCAGCGCGTGTCGAACGATACGGCGACGGTGTCCGTGTCAGACCAGCCGTATTCACCCACAATGTCCATGTCCTTGCCCACGAACCAGACGCCCTTCTCCTTGGCAACGTCCATGGTGGAGCTCGAGTCGGTCTGCTGGGTCAGGACATCTACTTTATAGGTGTCGACCAACGTCTCGGCAATTGCTCGCTCATCGGCGGGCAGGTACCAGTTGCCGGCGTACTTGACGTAGACGGTGATCTTCTTGTTGAGCATCGCAGCCGCATCCTGCACACCCAGGATGAAGCCGGCCTGGCGCCGGATCACCTGCACGCACGGGAAGGCGGAGGTGATGCCGATGTTGCCGGTCTGGGTCAGCGCCCCTGCGATCAGCCCTTCCAGGTACAGGGCCTGGTACTGCTTGGGGAAGAACCGAATGAAGTTCGGCGTGGTCGACAGGTCGCTGGCGATGACGGACGCGAAGTACACGTTCGGGTACTTGTCGGCGATGTCCTTCAGAGGAAGTCCCATGAACTCCGCATTGCCGACGACGATGTTGGCGCCGCTGGCGATCAGCTCCTCGGCGAACGGATTGGTCTGATCGGGGGCGACATTCTCGCGGAAGACGTACGTGACGTTCGGGTACTTCTCCGCGATGCGCTTGCCGGCCCGGTCTTGGGCTCCGGACCAGGTGGTACCGGCGATGACGCTGAAGTGCTCAATCGCCAAGGTGATCTTCATCGGTTCCGCGGTTGGCTGAACGACCTCTACCGTGGGCTGCTCGACCGCAACCGTGGGTTGCTCGACCGGGGGCGCGGCCGTGGGCGTAGCCGCGGGCGCACAGGACCCCAGCAGCATGCTGGCGATCAAGAGCAGTGCGGCGAACACGAACGAGTTCTTGGGCTTCATCAATTCCTCCCTCGCGAACATCTGAGAATGGAGACGGATGGTGGAGAGGCGGAGCGTGGTCGATTATCGATGGGCCAATGACCTCCCTTCGCTGATCTCATCCTATGCCGTTCATGTTGGGCGTGACCGTAGTCGGCACGGGCTATGGCCTGGTTCCGGCCCACCGCGAGGCCGACTGCCGTGCCTTCGATAGTACAGGCATATGGCCGAAACTGCCAACCGCAGGGTGCGGCTTCATGCGGCAGTTCCCCTGCTGGCTGCCGACACTAGTGCGCTGCGCTCCGCGCCTGCAACGTTTCATTCAGCTTGCCCAGGGCCTGGTCAATCATGCCCCGGCTCACCGAATCGAACAGGCGCTGGCCTACGCTGGCGACCCTTCCGCCAATCTGCACTTCACCGGTGTATTTCATCAAGGTTTTGCCCTGGCCCTGGTCCGTCATGTCGATGTTCCCGACACCCTTGACAAACCCGACCTTTCCCTTGCCCTCCACCGTCAGGGTGCAGCTGGCAGGCGGCACCTCGTTCGTGACCGATAGCTGGCCGGCAAAAGCTCCCGAGATAGGGCCGACCCGGATTCCGATCTCGCCTTCGTACTCATGCTCTCCCGTCTTGCGCACGCTCGGCGATCCCGGCATGCATGTCGCCAGGACCTGTGGATCCCGCACCAGCTCCCACAGGATCTCGCGCGGGCCGTCAAAAGTGTACTGACCTTCGATCTTCATCCAGCCTCCTTCCGGATCAAGAGTTCATACAGGCGGTTCGGGCTGAGGGGACTTTCCAGGATCTCCAGCCCCCGATCGGCCAGCGCGTTCTCGATGGCCTGGGCGAAGAGGGCGGGCACCGGGATCGTCCCCGCCTCACCGACTCCCTTGGTGCCCAGTTCGTTCAGGGGGGAGCGGGTTTCCACATGGCCCACCTCGATGCGCGGCATCTCCGTCGCTGACGGGATCAGGTAGTCCGCAAAGGAGGCGTTCAGCAGCTGTCCGTTCTCGTCGAAGTGCAGCTTCTCGTAGTAGGCGTTGCCGATGCCGAAGGATACGCCCCCATGGATCTGGCCCTCCAGGATCAGGGGGTTGAGCACCGTGCCGCAATCCTCGACCGTGACGTAGCGCTTGATCTCGATCATCATCGTTTCCGGATCGATCTCGAGGATCATGGCGTGCGTTCCAAAGGCCGTGGCGCCGTAGCGCGGGCCGAAGTAGGCCGTGGCTTCCAGGCCAGGTTCGGTGCCCGGCTCGACCGCCCCTCGCAGGGGATTGGCCAGCGAGGCCAGTTCGGCCAGGCTGATGGACTTGTGGGGGATATCCGCCACCCGGACCCTGCCCCCGTCAAGCTCCAGCTCGTCCATGGGTGTGTCCAGCTGCTTGCTGGCCAGCTCCAGCACCTTGCGGCGCACGATCACGGCTGCGGCGTGGATGGCGTTGCCGGCCACGACGGCCCCGCGGCTGGCGAAGGTTCCGGTTCCCCAGTGGAACTCGGCCGTGTCGCCGGACACAATCCGCACATCGCTCACCGCCACCCCGAGCTGATCGGCCACGACCTGGGCGAAGACCGTGAAGTGGCCCTGTCCCTGGGTGCCGACCCCGGTGGCGACGAAGATCTTGCCGCTGGCCTCGACCGTCACACGGGCGCCTTCGTAGGGACCCACGCCGGTCGACTCGATGAAGGGCGCGATCCCAATGCCCACGTGCTTGCCCTCCTTCCGAAGCCGGGGTTGCTCGTCGCGCACGAACTTCTCGTAGCCGATCATCTCCAGAGCCTTCTGCATCACGGGCCAGTAGTTGCCGCTGTCCAGGATGAGCGGCGCAAAGGCCTGGTCGATGATCCCGTGCTCGTAGGGAAAAGCATCCGGAGGAATAAGATTGCGCTTGCGGATTTCTACCAGATCAATTCCCAACTCTTTGGAAGCGATATCGAGTAGGCGCTCTATGATGTAGATGCCTTGAGGCCGCCCGGCTCCCCGAACGGGAGTGAC
>JALHUE010000005.1 GCA_022866145.1 Anaerolineales bacterium
CATGGTCGACGCCTCGGTGGCTGGTAAGCTGGAGGGCCTGCGGCGCAGCCTGCAGTAGCCCGAGACGGACGCAGCGGCTTCGTGATGGTTCGGTGTGGAGCGCAGTGGGTCTTTCCCCGGTGCGCTCCGCTCCATTCAACCCGGGAGGAGTATGCGGCTCAAGCAACTGCTGATCGACCTGCCTGAGCTCCAGCCCGCCGACCTGGCCGATGTCGAGATCGGCGGCGTGGGTTCCGACTCGCGCTTGGTGCGGCCGGGGTGGGTGTTTGTCGCCGTGCGCGGGGAGCATGTCGACGGGCACGATTTCCTACCGGCCGCTGCCGCCGCCGGCGCGGTCCTGCTGGTAGGCGAACAGCCCGATCCCGGCCTTCCCGTTCCCTACCGCCAGGTGAAGGATTCGCGCCACACGCTGGCCCACCTGGCGGCAGCCTGGCAGGGCTACCCGGCCCGGCGGCTGGTGATGATCGGCGTCACCGGCACCGATGGCAAGACAACCACCGCCAGCCTGATCCACCATGTCCTGGCCGGCAGCGGCCAGCGCGCCGGATTGATAACCACCGTCAGTGCCGTGATCGGCGACACCCGAGTCGAGACCGGCCTGCATGTCACGACCCCAGAGGCCGTTCTGGTGCAGTCCCTGCTGCGCCAGATGGTTGATGCCGGGATGACCCATGCCGTGCTCGAAGCCACCTCGCACGGTCTGGCACAAGGCCGAGTGGCCGCCTGCGACTTCGACTTGGCGGTGATCACCAACATCACCCATGAGCACCTTGATTACCACGGCTCGTTCGAGGCGTATCGCCGGGCGAAGGCCGGCCTGTTTGCCGGCCTGGCGGAGACGCCCGAAAAAGCGGGCGCGCCGGAACGAATGGCCGTGCTCAATGCCGATGATGGGTCGTACCCTTACCTCAAAGAGGTCACTCAGGTGCGCCAGCTGACCTATGGGCTGGACCCCGGAGCCCAAATCCGGGGCAGCGGGGTGATCGTCGACGCCCAGGGGATTGCGTTCGTGATCGAAGCCAAGGATCACCGGCAAGCGGTGCGGACGGGGCTGGTGGGCCGCTACAACGTGCCCAATGTCCTGGCTGCCTATGCGGCAGCCGTCCGGGGCCTCGGGGTGTCGCCGGCAGCCGCAGCCGCCGCCATCGCCACCTTTCCCGGATTACCCGGACGGATGGAGCGTATCGATCTCGGCCAGCCCTTCCTGGCCCTGGTCGACTTTGCCCACACCCCAAACGCTCTCCGGCAAGCCTTGGCGGCGGCGCGGGAGGCGGCCTCCGGTCGGGTGATCGCCGTCTTCGGCTCGGCCGGGTTGCGCGACCGCCAGAAGCGGCGCATGATGGCGGAAATCGCGGCCAAGGCCGCCGACCTCAGCCTGCTGACGGCGGAGGATCCGCGCACCGAGCCGCTGGAGGCGATCCTGGAGGAAATGGCCCAGGGCGCACTGTCCGCCGGCGGCGTGGAGGGTAGGACATTTCTGCGAGTGCCGGACCGAGGCGAGGCCCTGCGCCAGGCGGTCGGTCGTGCCCGGCCCGGCGACGTCGTCATCGCTTGCGGCAAGGGGCACGAGCAGTCTCTGTGCTTCGGCGGGGTCGAGTACCCGTGGGACGAACGCCTTGCCCTGCGGGCGGCGCTGGCGGAGCTTCTAGGCGTGCCGGGTCCGGCCATGCCCCACCTGCCGACGAGTGTCTGATGGCCGTTGAGAAGGCGCGCCAGGCTGCCTCCGAGCGCCTGGGAAGGACTTCCCATCCGTCCAGCCTGAGCGTGGCCCAAGGATGGCTTGCGGGCCACATGTCTTTCGGCTACAGTATCTGCATGCAGGCCCCGGCAGCAGGCCGCGACGCCATGGGATCGACGACGAGGCATAACCCATGACCGACCAACTCGACTCTTCTGCAGCGGGGAAGGTGCTCGCCTTCCTCGATCTGGCGACGTTTGAGGAGGGCACGGCCATCCGCGGCGCCTGTCTGGTCACTGATGCTCTCACCCGGCCGCTGGAATTCCGCGTCAGCGGCGCCATCCGTCCGACCAGCCTGCAGAAATTGCTGTACGGCGACACGCTGCACGAGTACATCTGCAACGACCTTGTCGGGCTGCCGATCCTGGCGGCGATGGAGGCCAAACCGGACGTGGTCCTGGTTCGGGATGCGGAGTTCCTCAAGCTGCGGTCCCGCATCGATCTCCCCGTGTTGTGGGTGCGGGGAACCGTTGATGGCCAGTTTGTCCTGCAATCTCTGCCGGGGTATGAGAACGAGGCCGAGGCCGGCAGAAACGCCCTGCCGCGCCGGCTGCGCGGGCGCAGTATCCTCGAGCCCTTCATGCGAATTCGCTCGGCTTTGGAAGAGGCCCACAATCTGAAGGTGGGCGAGCTGCAAAAGTCCTGACGTGCCCCGCCTGCGATCTCGCAAGAAGGTGCCTCCGCTTGAACCGCCCCAATCCACCGGCGTGCGGGAACTGGCGCTCGAAGCCCCGCAGCACTGGTCGGCCGCCCCCCGGGCGGAGATCGTCCTCACCCCCGACGACGGTGGATCCGCCCAGCCAGCCCGGATTGCCCCAGATCTGACCTACGAGTTCAGCCTCAGTGGGCTTGAGACAACCGTGATCGAGAAGCTGGCCGAGGCCGTCCCCCGGCCGCCGATCCTGGTAGAGCCCGTGCGTCCGGCGCCGGAGGCGCCGCCGTCCGGGGTCATGCTGGCGGTCGCTTCGGTTGCCCGGCCGGCCGGGCCGACGCCTCTCCCCAGGCAGACCGCCGATCCGCTGGACCCCGAGGCCGACACCCGCCTGGATCAACTGCGGCCATACCTGGTCGAGACCGTCCTGCCGCTGGAAGGTTCAGGCGGCGAGGTGCTCCAGATGCTCCGGCCGCACCAATTGGAGGCCTTCCAGGCTTTGCTGGCGCAGGAGTCACTGCTGTTGGCGGACGATCTCGGCACCGGCAAGACGACCACCGCCTGTCTGGCAATCCTGGCGCTCTTCCAGCGGGGGCAGGCGCGCAGAGTGCTGCTGGTGTGCCCGGATAGCCATCGCCGCGAGTGGGCAGCCGCCCTGGCAGACTGGTGTCCGGGGCTGCTCGTCACCGCCGTCCACGGGGATCGCGCTCAGCGCGCCCTCGATTGGTCCTCGCCGGCGCACGTCCTGCTGGCGGACTATGAGGCGCTGGCCGGCGACATGGAGCGGGGTCTGATCGACGCCACCCGCATGGACCTCGACCTGATCGTGTTGGACAGTGTCTTGGGGGCGCGGCGCTTGAAGGCCAGCCCGGCCGAGCCGGCCTCTCGCTTGCGGCCGCGGCGCCGCTGGGCGCTGGCCGGGGCATTGCCCGAGGAGCGAGAAGACTGGCTGACGATCTTTCGCTTCCTCACCCCCGGACTGGCCAACGTCGGCGCCGGGACGACCGCCTCCGAG
>JALHUE010000006.1 GCA_022866145.1 Anaerolineales bacterium
CAGCGACGGCATGCGCCCGTGCAGCCCGTTGAAGCCGAAGGAGCGACTGAGAAAGTAGGCCGGGCTCTTGCTCGAGCAGCCGATGCCGGAGAACTTGACAATGCGCTCCGGCTCGACCGACATCTCGTAGCAGGCGGCGATTAACTGGCTGGAGATCGAATTGTGCCCGCAACCCTGGCACAGGGTCGACGGCAGACCTTTGTAGTCGGTTCGTTCGAGACCGACCAGATTGACGTTCGGTGGGCGCGGAGGCGCGGTCGCGGTGTTGGTCGCCATGTTAGCCCTCCTGGCCTGGTTGAATCCGCCCGACAATCCAACGGGCGCTCAATGGCAGGCCTGTGTTATGTGCCAGGGAACGGATCTTGCCGGCCTGCTCCGGCGTCTCCAGCTGGAGCAACTGCCGCATCTGGCCATCGGTGTTCATTTCGATGACGAAGATCTCGTCGTGCTCCTCCACGAACTTGTGCACCTCCGCCGTGAACGGCACGGCCCGCAGGCGCAGGTAGTCGGTGGGGATCCCATTGGCCAGCAGCCGAGCCCGCGCCTCCTGGATCGCCGGGTCGGTGCTCCCATAGCCGATGAGGCCGATGCGGGCGCCTGGTAGGCGAGACAGCACCGGGGGCGGGACAAACTCCCGGATGGTCTCGAGCTTGCGCCACAGTCGCTCCATGTTGGCGGACCAGTCGTCGGCCCGCTCGCTGTACAGAGCAGCCTGATTGTGTCCGGTGCCCCGGGCGAACCAGGCGGCCAGCGGATGGGGGTTCCCGGGCAGAGTGCGGTAGGTGATTCCATCGCCGTCGGTATCGCGATAGCGGCCGAAGGTCCCGATCTGCGCCAGATCGTCGGCCGTGAGCACTTTGCCGCGGTCCATGGGCTCCTCAGGATAGGTGAACGGCTCCGACATCCAGTAGTTCATCCCCAGGTCGAGATCGGACATCACGAAGACCGGCGTCTGCAGCCTTTCGGCAAGATCGAAGGCCTTCCAGCCAAACTCGAAGCACTCCTTGGGCGTGGCCGGGAACAGCATCACATGCTTGGTGTCCCCGTGTCCGAGGTAACGCACAAACAAGACATCGCCCTGCGAGGTGCGGGTGGGCAACCCGGTCCCCGGTCCCATGCGCTGGACATCCCAGATCACGATCGGCACTTCCACAAAGAATGCCAGGCCCACGTACTCCGCCATCAGAGACAGACCCGGGCCGGAGGTGGAGGTCATGCTGCGCGCCCCCATCCAGCCAGCACCCACGGCCATCCCGGCGGCAGAGATCTCGTCCTCGGCCTGGATGACCGCATAGGTGGCCCTGCCGGTGCCCTGCTCTTTGCGCAGGGTAGGCAAGTATTCGGTCAGGGACTCGGCCAGGCTGGAGGCGGGGGTGATTGGATACCAGGCGGCGAAGCTGACCCCGCCATAGATCGCGCCCAGTGCCCCGGCGGTATTCCCGTCGATCAGGATCATGCCTTCGGTTTGGTTGTCACGCTCGACCACATACGGATCGCGCTTGACGAGGTTGCCTTCGGCCCAGGCGTGCGCCCTGGCGATCATGTCCATGTTGGATTCCACGGCCCGCTCCTTGCCGCGGAAGTGCGTGACCAGTGCCTTGCGGATCTCTTCGAGCTCGATGGCGAGCACACTGGCCACCACCCCAACATAGGCCATGTTCGAGATGTACTCCCGGAGTTCCTTGGGCGGATCGAGCTGCTTGACCAGGGATTGCACCGGCATCGGGTAGTACACGACATCCTCGCGGCCGCGGGGCGGCGGGAAGTGATCTGGATAGAAGCACACCCCGCCAGGCACCAGGGTCTGCAGATCCTCCTGATAGGTTGCGAGGTTCATGGCGACGATGATCTCGACCCTCTCCCGTCGGGCGGTATATCCGAGGGAACTGGCGCGGATGGTGAACCAGGTCGGCAGGCCCTGGATGTTGGACGGGAAGAGGCTCTTGCCGCTGACCGGCACGCCCATCCGGAACAGGGCCCGGGTCAGGGCCATGTTGGAGGTCTGGCTGCCGGATCCATTCACGGTCGCCACGACCATCGAGAAATCGTTGACGATCCGCGGCTGTTCCACCGGATGAGCAGCCGCCACTTTCTCTTGAACGGGTTGAGGGCTCATTCTGCCTCTCTTGGGGTGGCCCCGGCTTCGAGGGCCGCCGTGGGTCCCTGCCACCGCAATCGGTGTAGCTCGGGGCGTTCGTGAAGCAGGCTGGCGTGTTCGATTTGGATCTGGTATCCCAGCTCGTACTCCTCCGCCAGGATGGCGTCCACCATCCGCTCATGGTATTCCCAGACGCGCTTCAAATAGGCATAGTCGGCATACACGTTCAAGCCGAAGGCCTCGTAGGCTTCCCAATACATTTCCAGCACTCCACGCACAAACGTGTTCTCGAAGCGAGAGAATATCGTCAGGTGCAGTGCCCGGTGCTCGGCATGCGGGATTTGGATGGGTTCCCCGCCTAGTTTCTCCCAGGCGCGCTCGACTAGCCGGCGCAATGTCTGTCGGTCCTCGGGCAGCAAGCTCTGGGCGGCCGCCTTCCAGAAAACGACTTCGAGTGCATTGCGTAGATCGCCGAACTGCTCGAAGTAAGCCGGATCGATCGCCAGCGCATGGTTGAGGGTCAGCCGCAGGCTGGGTAGGAAGCTGAACGGCAGCCGGCGGATGCCGGTCTTGGGACGGACATCGACCAACCCGAGCTGGCGTGCCACCTCCAGCTGCTCGCGAAGCTTGCCCGAGCTGATCCCCAGGTGGGCGGAGATTTCGTGGATCGACGGGAGGCGCTCCCCGGCTGCTGCCGGAGAATCTGCCAGATACTGCAGGAACGTGGCGGGCAGCTCGCTCTTCCACGTCCCGTCGGTCTGCCCGGATTCATTCATTATATTCATCGCATAGATCCCATATACATGATGATAGCATGCTCCAGAGGGTGAGTCAAGCCTGCGTAGCTGACCGGCCCCTGGTACAATCCGGCGCTGACTAGAAGGAGACGGCGGTGCGTGTCTGGCTCGGACTCACCTTGTTGACCTTTGGGCTGGCCTTCGTCCTGCCCCGGGCAGTTGTGCTTCAGCGGTATGCTGGACGGATCCACACGCCGGCAACGGCCCCGGCCAGACCGGTGGCGATCGTGTTCGGCGCCGGCTTGCGGCGCGACGGCACCCCGTCCCTTGTCCTGGCGGACCGAGTGGCGGCGGCGGCAGCGCTATACCTGCAGGGCCGGGTCGAGGGACTGCTGCTCAGCGGGTCCGCCTCGGCGGCCTCCCGGGACGAACCGGCTGCCATGCGGGATCTGGCTCTGGCGCTGGGGGTTCCAGAGACAGCCATCACCCTCGACCGCCTGGGCGACCGCACCTTCACCTCCTGTAAGCGCGCCCGCGCCGTGTTCGGAATCGAGCAGGCGTTGCTGGTCACACAGCGCTTCCACCTGCCGCGCGCTCTGGCCATCTGCCGTGGGCTCGGGATGGAAGCGGACGGCGTTGCCGCCGACCTGCACCCCTATTCCCGCCGCGCCCAGGGCTACTGGAGTCTGAGAGAGGTCCCAGCCACCCTCGTGGCCGTGCTGGAGACCTACTTCGCCCCCTCCGCCCCGCTCCCACCCAAGAGCGCCGGTTGAGGGCCTGAGGAGGACAAGCGGTGGATCGAGGACAGGCGCTCGCCATCCTGGAGGCGTACATCCAGAACCCGAACCTGAAGAACCACATGTTCGCTGTCGAAGCCGCCATGCGCGGCTATGCCGGCCGCTACCGGGAGGACCCAGATGCCTGGGGCCTGGCCGGCCTGCTTCATGATTTCGACTGGGAGATCCACCCGACCCTCGAACACCACCCGCAGGATGGAGCCCCCATCCTGCGAGAGCGCGGCGTGCCCGAGGAGGTCATCCGCTGCATCCTCAGCCACGCCGAACATACCGGCGTGCCGCGGCAAAGCCGGATGGAGATGTGCCTGTACGCCTGCGACGAGCTTACGGGCCTGATCAC
>JALHUE010000007.1 GCA_022866145.1 Anaerolineales bacterium
CGTCAGCGACGCAGCAAATGCCTGCTGGACATCCTGCCGCTGGTGGGTCTTGCCGTATGACCAGAACCACCGGTCGCCCCACTGCCAGGCGCCGAGGCCAATCGGCGTCACCTGAAGCGGGCTCCTCCCCAGCGGGAGCGTTTCAAAGGCGGGTTGCTGTGGTTCCAAGGGGCTGCCTCTGGTTGCGTGTGGAAGGATTCCGAGAAGTTCCTGGGGTGCTTTGTGCTCGAGAATAGGCGGCCAGGGTTCGCTGGCGGGCCCAGGCCTGGTCGACCACCGGCAGCGGGCCGAGCCACAAGGGGAATTGCATGTGGGCGCCGGTGTCCAACGCTGGGGGTGCTTCGTGGAGCTGCATCCGGATCGGCGGGGGAGTGATGGCGGTCAACGATTCGGGGCGGGCATGAAATGCGCGCACCCGCGCCAGCGGGGCGTGCACGGTGAAGCTGTGGCGGTAGCTCATCGGTACTGGTCGTCCAGCGATTGTTCCGGTGTGGGAAACCGGAAGGAGAAACCCAGATTCTGAAGGCGCTGCGGGACGATCTGGCAGCCGTCGAGAACCAGCATCGCCTTCTCACCCAGCATCAGCCGTAACAGGAAGGCCGGGGTGGGAAACCAGAAGGGACGGTGAAGGGCGCCGCCGACGGCGCGGCCGAAGGCATCGCTGCGGGCTGTCTCGGGAGCGACCAGGTTGAAGGGCCCAGTAGCGTCGGGCCGCTCGATCAGGAAGCGGATGGCTGCCACCTCATCCCGCAGGTCGATCCACGGCACCCACTGCTGCCCGCTTCCCAGCCGGCCACCCACCATCAATCGAAAGGGCAGGGCGATCATCGGTAGGATGCCGCCGCCGGCGCTCAGGACAACGCCGGAGCGGACGATCACGCGCCGGATGCCCAAGCCATCGACATCCTTCGACGAAGCCTCCCAATCGACGCAGACCGTGGCCAGGAAATCGCCACCCGGGGGGACGGTCTCATCGACCGGCCCGGCGTGGTTCTCGCCGTAGAGATTCACACCCGAGGCCTGGACGAACACGGCCGGGCGCTGACTGGCCTGACGGATGGCCTGGGTCAAGGCTTGTCCGCTCTCGACCCGGCTGGCGCGGATTGCCTGCTTCTTGTCACGGGTCCAGCGCCCGAAAAGGATCGAAGGCAGGCTGTCGCCGGCGATGCTGACCCCGGCAAGGTTGACGACAGCCTGGGCGCCGTTGATCTCCTGCGCCCAGGCGCCCACGGTTCGCCCATCCCAGCCTACCCACCGGACGCCGTTCCCGGGAGAACCCGGTTTGGCGGGGTCGCGGGTCAGCACAACCACGTCCCAGCCTGCATCCGCCAGGTCGGCGGCCAAGGCCTGACCGATCAATCCCGTTCCACCTGCAACTACGATGCGCATCGGCTCCTACCTTCTACTACAGCCTGCTCCGCTCCAGAGGCTGGGTTATCGGCCTCGAGACGACGTAAAAGGCCGACGCTCAGCCCGCCAGCCTCCCCAGCGCGAGACAGCATTTGGACTGCAGGCACCACCTGCCCGAGGCGTCTCTATCCCCGGACCGTTCGACTGAACCATTCCAGAATGGGTCGGCCGCTCTCGCCCATCTTCCGGGCGACAGCCCGGCTGTAGATCTGCAGGTACGGGCGTAGCAGGTCCGGCTCAAAGCCACGGTTGTTGATCAGGCCCTCGACCCAGGCGATATCGCTCCCGAGCAGATTCATGTCCCCGAGCACGAGGGCGGCATGGATCTCGGCGCTGAAGTTGGCGTTGACTTCGGCCTGGATCTCGGGGGGGATCCTGCCGCCCCCACCGGAGACCACCTCGGCAAGGATTCCCGCCAGGTGCGAATCGAATTCTTCTTGCGCCCTGCGGTATTGAGAGGAGGGCTTCTTGGGCCTGGGGGAAGGGGCACTGCCGCTGAGCAAGGCCTCGACCATGGCCGGAGCCTCGGACAGGGTATCGCCCAGGAAATGGCCGGGCAAGGCCTGGCGCAGGTCGGGGACCAGGCTGACGATCCGCCCACCGTACGCCAGCGGAATGCCTCGCGTCTGCAGCAGATTGTCGATCGCGGGCAGGCGGGCCGCTGCGGGAAGCGTCTGCACCGGCGTGATCACCAGATCGGCGCCGCTGCCGGTCAGGGCACGGTCCAGGTCCTCAAGCGGCACGTTGGCACCCAGGTAGGCGACATGCCAGCCGCGGCGGCGCAGGAACAGCGTGAGCAGGAGGGGGGCGAAGGTATGCTGCTCGCCGGCTGGACAGATGACCAGGATCCGGCCCTTGCGCGTCGGCGGCGGGTTGCTGAGCAGCAGCGCCTCCAGACGGCGTTCGGCGAGCTCGGAAGCGAAGTGCTCCTGCTGAGTCGTGCTGCCGCCAGCGTACCAGGCATCGCCGATCTCTGACAGGCCGCGTTGAAGGATGTCGACCAGCACGCTTTCGGCCGGATACAGGGCGAAGGCTTGCGAAAGGGAGGCTTCCGCCCGCGGCTCGTCATACGCCATGCAGGCGGCCACCCATGCCTGGCGCAGTTCGGAGAGCGCCGCGCCGCTGACGGCCGGCTGGCGGGCCGGGTCGGAGGCACGGTAGAGCGGAAGCGACAAGGGATCCTCGCCGTTCGAGATGTGGCGTTGCCATAGGTCGGCCGCCCGACTGATGCTCATGCCCTCCTGTTGGCGGGCGACGAGCCATTTAAGGGTCTCGACATCGCGCTGAGAGTACAGGCGGTGTCCGCCGCCACTGCGATTCGGCTGGGGCAGGCCGTAGCGCCGCTCCCAGGCCCGCAGCGTGTCCGGCTTCAGCCCGGTCTCGTGTACGACTGCCTTCAGGTTGTAGGTCGGAAGATAGGCCGTCGATGGCATTCGCTTGCTCCTCAACCCGTCCTGGCCGATGATAGCACATCCGTCTAGTTTTTGTCTATACCGAATCTAGATATGGGGAGGGGGACTTGGCAGGCGCTACGCAGAAACAAGGCGCCGCCCGAGCGGGCGGCGGGGTGATCTTGGACAGGCGTCGGTGTGCCCCCACGGGGATTCGAACCCCGGTTTAGGCCTTGAAAGGGCCGCGTCCTGGTCCTCTAGACGATGGGGGCAACAGTAGCGTATCTTACCACTCGGTTGCGCAGCCGGTCAATGCGGCCGGCGGTTGGGGCGGTAGCCGAACCAGATCAGCGCTTGCGCGGCCGGCGGGGGCGACCCTCGACATACGAAGGTGAGGTCATTGCGAAGACGGTGCACAGGCGGTTGTCCAGCATGCGCGAGCGGATGCGGGCGTCGATCTCGTCCAGCCGCATGGCGGTTGTGATCACCGATGGCAGGCCTTTGTTGTAGCGGTGGTTGAGGATCTGATACAGCTTCTCCTGGGCCCAGGCGGTCGAGGCCTGAGTCCCGAGATCGTCCAGGACCAGGAGCGGGGACTCGCGAATCTCGTCGAACCGTCGGTCGTACGACACCGGGCTGGATGGGCTGAAGGTCGCCCGCAGGTGGTCGAGCAGGTCGGGCACGGGGACGAACATCACCGCAAAACCCTGACTGGCCCGGTAGTTGGCGATAGCCGCCGCCAGATGGGTCTTGCCGCAGCCGTAGGTCCCGGTCAGCACCAGCCAGCCGGAGGGGTCTTCGGCGAACTTGCGGGCGAGATCGAAGGCCTTGCGCAGGTTGCGGCTGTCGTCGGCTGGGAGCTTCTCCTGCTCGCGCAGGCTGAAGGTGCCGAAGGTCTGCTGGCCGTGCACGGCCAGGGTCGACAGTTCATGATGGCCGAGGTCATCCACCGGCCGGCGATAGTCCGGCGCCTGGATCAGGACATGCGCAACCAGCTCGGGATCGGACAGGCGCGAGCGGAGCCGCCCATCGATCTCGTCCAATGGAAGGTTGGTCGTCAGGACCACCGGCAGGTGGTTGATGTAGCGGTAGTTGAGGATCTGGAACAACTTTTCGCGTGCCCACTCGGTGGCGTGCTGCGTTCCCAGGTCATCCAGCACCAGCAGCTGGGCATTGCGGATCTGATCGAAGCGGGCTTCGAAGGTTATGTCTTCGGTGTCGTAGGTGGCTCGCAGCGAGTCGAGCAGATCGGGCACGGTCAGGAACAGTGTCGGAACTCCGAGGGAGACACACTCGTTGGCGATGGCCGCTGCCAGATGGGTCTTGCCGCAGCCGTAGCCTCCCTGCAGCAGCAACCAGCCGTCCAGGGTGTGGGCGTAATGCTGGCACGCCAGGAAGGCGAGCTCCAACGACTCCTGGTGGTAGGCGGCCAGGTTCGGCCGGCCGCGGGGCTGGAAGGACTCGAAGGTCATGTGCTGGAGCCAATCCAGCCGGCTCAGGCTGTACAACTGCTGGCGCACCTGCCGGCGCAAGCCAGCCTGGCGGCAGGTGCATGGCTCGAGGCGCCCGAAGTCCGGGTCGCCCAACGGGCGCTCGCGCCGCAGGTAGCCGAGGCCGTGGCAGTGGGGACAGTTCGGGTCGCCGGCGTCGGCGGCGGCCGGGTCAGTGGTCGATGAAGTCGGCGTAGTCACCCTCGATGTACTTGCGGCGAGCCGCCTCAGTGTCTCGGAGATCTTCTCGCTCATCCCGTCCCTTTGTCTGCCAGTCCTTCAGGATGGCCTGGACATACGACCACTTGCGCACGTTGTTGGCGACGGCGATCCGCATCGCATCTTCGATCCAGCGCGCCGGGTAGGTCTGCTCAGCGTCGCGCAGGTGCTCGGCGATCATCGGCGTCAGCGGGCCGATGTTCTGCTCGTACAGGCCGTAGATGTTCGGCCGCTCGGGCAGGTCGACCTGCGCCGTCAGGTCTTCGAGCGCCGGTTTCCAAGCACCGCTGGCCAGCCCACCGGCGGCGGCCCGCCCGCGCTCGCTGTTCAAGAAGTATAGCGTGAGCGCGGCTTCGCCTTCCCCGGCCGTCGCCTGAAGCAGCGTGCCGCGATCGACGGCGCGGGCCAGGGCGTCATCCAGGGCGGCAGCCGGGTTGGCGCCGGCAGGGGCAAGCGCCTGCATCAGGCGGTCGTCGATGGCCAGCTGGTCCCGGGTGAGGAAGCGAACCGTGCCTTGCCTCTTGGAGAGGGCATAGAACACATACAGGCTGAGTTTGAACTCTGCCAGATCGTCGATCGCCGCCATCAATTCGCGGAAGAAGACATCCGGCACAGGCGTCAGGTGCAGGCGACCCTCGGGGAAGCCCGGGAAGGTGGTGCCGCTCATGCTCGGCGTCCGGCCTGCCACGCCCCGGCCTCAGACCCGCTCTTCGGCCAGATGGATGGTTCGGGTTTCGGCATTTTCGAACTTGGCCAGGTGCTTGCGGAACACGAGTTCGACGCTGCCGACCGGGCCGTTGCGGTGTTTGGCGACCATGATCTCGGCGATGTTCTGGCGCAGCGTGTCGTTCTCATACTGATCCGGCCGGTAGATGAACAGCACCACGTCGGCGTCCTGCTCGAGGCTGCCCGACTCTCGCAGGTCGGAAAGCACGGGACGCTTGTCGGATCGCTGCTCGACGGCGCGCGAGAGCTGGGCGGCAGCCAGGACAGGCACGTTGAGCTCGCGCGCCAGCACTTTGAGGTTGCGCGAGATGTAGGAGACCTCCTGGACGCGGTTGTCGATGCGCGAGTCCCCGGTCATCAGCTGCAGGTAGTCGACGATGACCAGGTCCAGCCCGACCTCCATGTGCAGCCGGCGGCACTTGGTGCGCAGCTGCAGCGGGGTGATGGCCGGCGTGTCGTCCAGATAGATGTGGGAGTCGCTCAGGGCGCTGACGGCCTGCGTGAACAGCGGCCATTCCTGGTCGTCGATGGCGCCGAGGCGCAGGCGCTGCGAATCGATCTCGGTCTCCTGCGCCAGCAGCCGCTGCACCAGCTGCTCATTCGACATCTCCAAGGAGAACACCGCCACGTGCTTCTTGTGGATCTGGGCCGCGTTCTTGGCGGCTGAGAGGCAGAAGCCCGACTTACCCTGGCCGGGGCGGCCGGCGATGATCAGCAGGTCGCTGGGCTGCATGCCGCCGAGCAAGCGGTCGAGGTCGATGAAACCGGTGGGCACGCCAACGGTCTCGTCGCGGTGACGGGCCAGATAGTCGATCCGGTCGTAGTACTCACTGAGGACCTGCTTGATCGGGCGCAGCTCATGCGCCAAACGCCGCTCGCTGACGGTGAACACGGCCTTCTCGGCCTCGTTGATCACTTCGCCGATCGCGGTGTCCGCCTGGTAGGCCAGGCGGGCCACCTGGTTGGCCGCCTGCAGCAGCCGGCGCCGGGTGGCAGTCTCTTCGACGATCCGCCCATAGGCCTCGGCGTGCAGCGAAGTCGGAACGTGGCTGATCAGCGTGGTCAGGTAGGCGACGTTGCCGATCTCGTCCAGCCGGCCCTGGCGCTCGATCTCCTCGGAGACCGTCAGGATGTCGATCGGCAGGCGCTGGTCATGCAGGTTGGTGAATGCCTCCCACACCCAGCGGTTGCGGTGCAGGTAGAAATCGTCGGGGCTGAGGAAATGAGCTACGTCGAAGTAGGCTTCGGGGTTGACCAGGATCGCGCCCAGCACCGCCTCTTCGGCCTCCCGGCTGTGGGGGATGGACTGGGTAGGGCTGCCGTCAGGGGACGAGCCGGGGCCGGCATCGGCAGGGAAGGGCGAGTCACTCATCCTGCAGGCTCCTGACGGAGGCTGGGTGGAACCGATGGATCGAACGGAGGCGGTGCCGGGGGGAAACGACGAGCCGGCCGCGATCAGCTCTCCGGTTCGTCTTCGGGCCCGATGTCGTCCAGATCCAGCTTCTCGACGAAATCCTTGAAGACTTCCAGCCGATCGTCGCCCTCGCCAGGTGCTTCGGCTCCCTCGGATGCCAGTTCCTGCTCGGGCTCGGTGCCGGCCTCGAGCATCACGCTCTCAGCCACGTACACCGGGACGTGCACCCGAACCGCCAAGGCCAGGGCATCCGACGGGCGCGAGTCAATCTCCAGCTCGCGGCTATCCACCCGCACCACGATCCGGGCGTAGAACACGTCGTCCCTGAGCTCGACGATGTTGATGCGCACGACCTCGGCCCCGAGCGTTTGCAGCACATTTCGCAGCAGGTCGTGCGTCAGAGGCCGGGCGACCTCCATCTGCTGGAGGCTGACCGTGATGGCCTCAGCCTCATAGGGCCCGACCCAGATCGGCAGGAATCGCTCGGCACCGGTCTCCTTGAGGATCACAATCCGGTGCTGTGACATCAAGCTGACGCGAATGCTATCGATCTCGACCTCTACCATCCCCGACGACCTGGCCACGGATGCACTCCTCGGGCGGGTATTCTAACACAGCGGTTCCGGCGTCGGGTGCAAGCGTCGGGTCTGCTATGATTGCCTGCGGTAGCAGAGCTCAGGAGGTGCAGCGTGATCGAGCAGATGCTGGCGCCGCGCGGGGTAGCGGTGGTGGGCGCCTCGCAGAATCCAACCAAACTCGGCTACGGCGTGGCCCGCAACCTGGTCGTTTCCGGCTACGGCGGGGCGGTCCACTTCGTCAACCCGCATGGCGGCCGGCTGTTCAACCTTCCGATCCACACCGATCTAGAGAGCGTTCCCGACCCGGTCGACCTGGCCATGATCATCATTCCGGCGGCCGCCGTGCCCGAGGCGCTGGAGGCCTGCGGGCGGCGCGGGATCCACTTCGCCATCATCGGCTCGGGCGGATTCCGCGAGACCGGGCCGGAAGGGATGGCGCTGGAAGAACGCTGCCTGGAGATTGCTCGCGCCCACGACATCCGACTGCTGGGGCCGAACTGCATCGGTTTCCTCGACACCCACCTGCCGATCGACACGACCTTCCTCCCGCTGCCCGGACCGATCCAAGGGGACATCGCCTTCCTCTCGCATTCGGGCGCCATCTGCGAGGCCGTGATCGACTGGGCCCGCGGCCAGGGCTTCGGGCTGTCGCGCCTGGTCAGCCTGGGAAACCAGCTCGATCTGACAGAGGCGGAGCTGCTGCCCACGATCGTGGACGATCGGAACACGCAGGTTGTGGCCATGTACTTGGAGGGCGTTCGAGATGGAGCGCGGTTCGTCGAGCAGGCCCGCCTTGCCACGCGACGCAAGCCGGTGCTGGCGATCAAAGTCGGGCGCTCGGCTCAGGGACGGGCCGCCGTCGCCTCGCATACCGGCGCCCTCGCCGGGCGGGATGTCGCCTACGACGCCGCCTTCCGCAAGGCCGGCGTGATCCGCGGCGAGAGCACGGAAGAGGTATTCGACTGGGCCCGGGCCTTGGCCTGGTGCCGTCTCCCCCAAGGACCGCGAACGGCGGTCCTGACCAACGCCGGCGGACCGGGGGCGATCGCGGCCGACGCCTTGGACGCCGTCGGCCTGCAGCTGGCAACCTTCTCTGAGGCCACCCAAGCCGCGCTGCGCAGCTTCCTGCCGGAGGCTGCCAGCGTGCGCAATCCGGTCGACATGCTGGCTGCGGCCGGTCCGTATGAATACGCCAATGGGCTGGGCGCTCTGCTGGCGGACGAGGGTGTCGACAGCGTGATGGTGATCATGGCGCCGCCGCCGATGACGACTGCCGCCGGCATCGCCGGGGCCATTCTCCCGCTGATTCGCTCGGCGTCGAAGCCGGTCGTGGTCAGCCTGATGGGCGAAGAGATGATCGCCAATGCCGCCCGCCTGTTCCGCCAGGCGCGCGTGCCGGAGTACCGCTTCCCGGAACGGGCAGCCTCGGCGCTGCGGGTGCTGGTGCGTCGGGCCGAGCAGCTGGAGACCCCGTTGGCCGAGCCGGAAATGCCGGCCGGGATTGACCTGGCGGCGGCGCGTCGGCTGCTCGCCTCGCCGGTCTCAGGCGGAGACGGCTTCCTCGACGGGCGTCAGGCGGAGTTGCTGCTCAAGGCCTACGGGATCCCGGTTCCTGAGACCGTGCTGGCCACAACCCCCGAAGAGGCCGAAGCGGCTTCCCGGCGGATGCCGGGATCCGTCGCCCTGAAGGTGGCTTCTCCCGACATCGTTCACAAATCGGACGCCGGTGGTGTGCTGCTGGACCTGATTCCCGGAGAGCCCGTCAGGCTGGGTTTTCGGTCGATTCAGCTGGCGGCGCAGGTTGCCTTCCCCGAAGCACGGCTGGAGGGCGTGCTGGTCCAGCCGATGGCGCCCAAAGGACAAGATGTGATCGTGGGCGTAGTGCGGGATTCTCAGTTCGGGCCGCTGGTAATGTTCGGCTCCGGCGGGGTCGAGGTCGAGGGCCTGCAGGACGTGTCATTCGCCCTGGCGCCGCTCAGCCGCGGCGAGGCCCACGACCTGATGCAGGCGACCTGGGCCGGGCGCAGGCTGGCCGGCTTCCGCAACCTGCCGCCCGCCGATCGCCAGGCAGCGGTCGAGGTCATCCTGCGCATCGGTCAACTGATGGTGGACCAGCCTGAGGTGGAAGAGGTGGAGGTCAATCCGCTGCGCGTGTTTCCCGAGGGCCAGGGCGCGCTGGCGCTGGATGTCCGGCTGCGTTTGCGTGCGTGAGCCAGGACGCAGGGCCGGCAGTCACGGGCCTGGCGGCACGGTGAGCGCCCGGGCAATCTGGCCCGCCACCCGAGCGTTGTTCTTGAGCAGCGCCAGATTGGCACGCAGCGTAGCCCCCTCGGTGGCTTCGGCCAGGCGCGCCAGCAAGAACGGGGTCAGCTCCTTGCCTTGGACGTGCTGATCGGCAGCCTGGCTCAGGGCTGCCTCGATCGCCAGCTCGACGGCCATCTCGGACACGGCGGCTTCCTCTGGGCAAGGAACGCCAATCACCACTCCCGACTGCATCCCAAGTCCCCAGTGGGCGCGTAGCACGGCCGCGGCCTGAGGTGCATCGTCGACTCGCAGACTGACAGGCAGCCCAGACTCCCGCGCAAAGAAGGCGGGGAAATCCTGGGTGGCGAAGCCGATCACCGGGACGCCGGCCGTCTCCAGCCATTCCAAGGTGCGCGGCAGGTCGAGGATCGATTTGGCGCCCGAGCACACCACGGCGACAGGGGTTCGGGCCAGCTCCGGCAAGTCGGCTGACACGTCCCCCATGTCGCCGCGGTGAACGCCGCCGATCCCGCCGGTGGCGAACACCTGCACGCCGGCGGCGTGGGCCAGGATCATCGTGGCCGAGACCGTCGTGCCACCGGTCAGGCCCAGCGCCCGGGCGGAGCCGAGGTCCCGGCGGCTGACCTTCACGGCCTGCTCATTCAGGGCGAGGTGCTCAAGATCCTCCGCGCTCAGCCCGAGGCGCGGCTGCCCAGCTAGGACGGCGGCCGTCGCCGGGACGGCACCGGCTGCTCGCACCTCATGCTCCAGACGGCGGGCGAGCTCGAGATTCACCGGCCGGGGCAGGCCGTGGGTGATGACGGTCGTCTCAAGGGCCACCACCGGCCGGCCGCTGCGCAGCGCGGCCAGCACCTCCGGCGCCACCTGCAGCCAGGTGGGGATGTCGGTCATCGTTCGGCACGCCGGCCCGACGGCTCAGCGCAATTCATCGTACAGCATCTCGAGCGACAGCCCGGGGACGACGGTGCCGGAGGTGCGCAGGGTCAGTGCCGCAGCCGAGGCGCCCAGGCGCACGGCTTCATCCAGGGGGATGGCATTCTGCAGGGCGAAGATCACGGCCGCCGTCAGCGCGTCGCCGGCGCCGGTCGGATCGAGGATCTCGGTTTGGACGGCCGGGACGTGGCCGCTGGTCTGCGGCGTGGCATACGCCACCCCGAATTCGGCCATCGTGATCACCGCCACGTCCACGCCGCTGCTCACCAGGTCGCGGGCTGCGTCCAGCGCCCGATCGCGATCGGCGTGGGGCACGGGATGGGGACAGAGCGCCGAGGCTTCGGCTTCATTGGGGGTGATCATGTACAGGGCATCGAGGTGCGGGCGCAGGCGGGATGCCAGGCTGACCGAGGCTGGATCGGCGATCACCGGAACCTTGGTCCGGGCGGCAACGGATAGAACCGCGGTCAGTGTGCTGCCGGGCAGATTGGCATCGACGAAGACGGCCGTGGCCTCGGCGAACAGCCTGCGGCAGCCGCGGATGTGCTGGGGGGTAATGGCGTCGATGGCACGCATGTCATCGAGGGCCAGGTGCTTGTTGCCCCGCTCGTCCAAGATCGCCAGGTAGGCGCCGGTGTGTTCGCCGGGAACGGTCAGGCAGGCTTCGACGTTGATCCCGACTTCACGCGCCTGCGCTAGCAGCTGCTGGCCCTGCAGGTCGTCCCCGACGGCGGTGATCAAGGCGACTTCGCTGCCCAGGCGGGCAAGGTTCTCGGCGACATTCCGGGCGACGCCTCCGAGCGAGTACCGCAGCCTGCCGGGATTCGAAGTGCCGTAGGCCAGATCGCCGCCTGCCCGGCCGATGATGTCGAGCCCGGCAGAGCCGATGACCAGGATCGGCGCATCTTCGCGGAAGGTCAACATGTTTCCCCCAGGCGGGAACGGCCTGGCTGGGCTGAGTCAGCAGCCGATCCGGCGTCGAATGGGACAGGGAGCATGGTGCCGGGGACTCCTTTCGCGGCCAAACCTGGCGCGTACATTAAGTACTGAGCATCCGGGGCGAGTGACTGCCGGGCGGCCGCTCGGCAAGCCTCCGCCCGAGGCCGGCCAGCCAGCGGCGGATACCCTGAGCGACATTCTATCTCGAAGGGCGGACGCGGCCAACGTCGCGGCCGGCACCGGCGCGGTCCTTCGCCCGGAGATCGGGCTCCCGCCAGGGTATCGTATGGTGGCGGCGCGCTTGCCAAGCGACGTCTCTGGCACTACGCTTAGCCGGGGTCAGGGAGGGCATGAGGCATGGTGACTCGCCAATCGGAGCTGCTCCGGGTGTTGGGCCAGGTGGCGAACGAGCTCCCCCAACCGCATTGGGTGGCTTTGGTCGATAGCAACGGCCTGGTGATGTCGTGCGTGCCGACGGTGCCTCCCGTCCCGGTCGACACGATCGCCGCCATGACCGCCGCCCTGGCCCAAATCGGCCAGCGGTCCCTGACCGAACTCGAAGGCGGCCGCTTGCGGGTGGTGAGCGCCACCGGAGCCAAACGCCAGCAGGTCGTGGTCCTGCTCAAGGGCGAGCACTTGCTGTGCGTGGGGCTTGGGCCTGACGTCTCCACCCAGGCCACCTTCGCCCCGCTCAGCCGCTGGGTGCCGGAATTGCTGGAGGTGCTCGACCGTCGCTTTTCCTGACCGGATGTCTGGTGGCTTGCTCCGGTTGTCGAGGCGCTCGAGCCAACGACCCGGAAGAGCAATCGAGCTGTAGCGGCGGGGTTTGGGCGGTGCCCAAGCCCCGCCGGCGTTTGCCGGCAGGGTGCGCACTGGGCGGCAAGGACCGAGCTCTCCGCCGTTGGGCGAAAGCCGTCTGGGGGCGGGGGAAGCCAGTCGCCCGCAATTCCCCGCCTGTCAGGAAGGACCTCGGCCCACCTGGAGGGCGAGGGGCCCCCAGGCCTTCGAGATGCGAATATTGGGCCTTGACAATAGTGTGTTATATACAGTATACTGCGAAACATGATAAAGACGGATGAGATGCCCTCGATCAACGAGAAGCTGTCCCAGGAACTGCGGCGCGGCAGCCTGGTGTTGGCCGCTCTCAGCCAGCTGCAGGAGCCCAAATACGGCTACGCCCTGATCGACGACTTGTCCCGCCGCGGCCTGGATATCGAGCAGGGGACCCTGTATCCGCTGCTCCGGCGGCTGGAGGAGCAGGGGCTGCTCCGGAGCGAGTGGAATGTCGATGGCTCGAGACCGCGCCGCTACTATGTGCTCAGCCCGATGGGGCAGGAAGTGCTCAAGGCACTGACCGCCGACTGGTTGCGGCTCACTCAG
>JALHUE010000008.1 GCA_022866145.1 Anaerolineales bacterium
CTCAATCGCCTGACGGACGATCTCCTGTCCGTCCGGGGTCAGGGTGATTCGCCGAACCCGCCGATCGTGATCGTCCTCTTCTCGCCGCAGCAGCCCTTGCTGCGCCAGCCGGTCCACGATCTGGCTGGCAGCACCCGGTGTTACGCGAAGATCCTGGCCGATCTCGTTGACCGGGCAGGCGCCGCCATGATGCAGCCGCATCAGCGCAGCCACCTGGGAGTGTGACAACCCAGATTCCTTGACCCAGTTCTGAAACTCGCGCATCGATCGATGCATGAACAACTGGGCCCATTCCCTCAGGGCCTGCTCGAACGTCGGAGAACGCCCCATGCTTCACCTTTCTTAGTAGTTAAGCGCACTAAAGTATACTTGGCACCCAGCCATCCGTCCAGCCAGCTTGCCGATGCCGGCAAGGGCGTATAATCACCGCCGGTCCAACCCATGTATTCCAACCGACATCCCAACCGGCCTTCGGCCGATCAGACCCAGCCCATTGGCCTCGCCGGCTTGCAGCCGCCCCGAAAGGCGCCACAGCCCAGGGCGCTCGCCTGCGCCACGCGACTGCTCGCTGCGGGGTTTGCCTTGGCGATCTTGCTGCTTGGCCTCGTCACCCACCTGGTTGTGCGGGACCTTTCCCGGTCCTGGTCGAGCTTCGCCCTCAATCCGTTCCAACCGAACCCGGGCGCCTCCGACGGGACGTTGCTCCCCGGGGAGACCGCCACCCCGCTTCCACCGGCCGTCAACCCGACGCCCTGGGAGGGTGTCGAGCGGGTGACGATCCTACTGATGGGCCTGGACTACCGGGACTGGGTGGCCGGTCAAGGGCCGGCCCGGACCGACACCATGATGCTGGTCACCCTCGATCCACAGTCGAAGACGGCCGGCATGCTGTCGGTCCCCCGAGACCTGTGGGTGGAGATCCCCGGCTTCGCGCACAACCGGATCAACACCGCCTATCCCAGCGGGGAGGCCAACCGCTTGCCAGGCGGCGGGCCGGCGCTGGCCATGCAGACCGTCGAGAAGGTGATTGGGGTTCCGATCCAGTTCTTTGCCGTGATCGACTTTGCGGCCTTCGAACGGATGATCGATGAGATCGGCGGCGTCGACGTCCTGGTCAGCGAGCAGATCAAGATCTGCCCGATCGGGCGGTCGTGCAAGATCCTTACGCCCAAAGCCCACCGCTTGGACGGCGCAGAGACCTTAGCCTACGCCCGGGTGCGCAAGGGCGCCGGCGATGACTTCGGCCGGGCCGAACGTCAGCAGCAGGTGGCGCTGGCCATCATTGACCGCGTTGTCGGTCTGGACATGGTCCCGACCCTTGTGGCCAAGGCTCCAGTCTTGTATCAAGAGCTGGCTTCTGGGATTCGCACCAACTTGACGCTGGATCAGATGATCTCACTGGGCTGGCTGGCGATTCAGACGCCCAAGGCCAGCATCCAGCGGGGGGTGATCGCCCCGCCGAACATGGTCGGGTTCCACACGCTGCCGGACGGCGCTGCCGTCCTGCGTCAGGTGCCGGATCAGATCCGTCAGCTGCGCGACCAGATTTTCACTCAGACCGGGATCATCGGCCCATGAATCCCTGGTGGATTTCGTGATGCGCCCCTCACCCGGCCCCAAGACTCGCCCGCATCTGTTCGACCGCTTGCCGTTGGATCTTCGGCGCGTGCCTCGTTGGGGATGGTGGGCCGCCCTGGGCGGGCTCTATGTGCTGTGTGTTCTCTCGGTGTCGGGTCTAACCGGCGTTGCTGCCGGGCGCCAGCAAACCACGGCCGGACAGTCGCAAGCCCTGGCGCGTTCCGCCCAGGAACAGTTCGACCTGGGCGTGCAGGACCTGCTAGAGACGCGCTACGAGCTTGCCCGGCAGAGGTTCGAGTACGTTCTCAGTATCGACCCCAACTACCCCGGCGCGGCGGAGCTGCTGGACAAGTCGCTGCTCGGCATGAACGCCCCGACCACGACCCCCGTGCCACCGACCATCGCCGTCACACCGACGGCGACGCTCGATGCCTCGTCGCTCGATTCGCTGTTTTCGCAAGCGCAGTCGGCGTATGCCGGGGAGGACTGGAGCACCACAATCCAGGCTCTGCTGACGGTCCGTTCGATCGACCCAGAGTATCGGCGAGCGGAGGCCAACCAATTCATGGCCGGCGCCCTGCGCGCCCGCGGGCTTGAGAAGATCTGGTCGGGACAGCACGAACAGGGGATCTATGACCTGGCGCTGGCAGAGCGCTTCGGGCCGCTGGATGGCCAGGCGACCTCGTGGCGCAGCAGCGCCGCCTTCTACTTGTTCGCCAATAGCTACTTCGGCGTGGTCTGGCAGGAGGCCGCCCGATACTTCTCGCAAATCTGCTCCGCCGGCGGCTGGGACTCGTGCTACAAGTATTCGGTGGCAGCGATGGAGTACGGCAAAGAACTGATGAAGGCCAACGACCCGTGCGCGGCCGCGATCCAGTTCGTGTCTTCGTTCGAGACCCGGGGAGACTCCACCGTGGAAGACCTGGCCCGCGACGCCCAGGAGGCGTGCCTGACGGCGACAGCCGTGCCTCCGACGCCGACCCTCACCCTCACGCCGACCCTTGGCTTGCCGATCGAGACGCCCACCGAAACGCCAACCTCCGGGCCGCCGCCGACCTCCGTGCCGACAACCCCCGCGCCACCTCCATCGGAGACGCCCACACCGACCGAAACCCCGACGCCCTCGTGAGAAGTGGATGCTCAGCCGAACCACGCTGAGCCGTCACTCCAGCTGACGACGCTCGCTCCCACGGTTCCTGTTGAGCGATCTATGCCCACACCCGACGAACTCTTCCACCTTGGTCGAAGCGCGTGAGCCCAACGCAGCCCAAGACACCGCCAGACCGCGTCGTGATCGTCTCCGCAGAGGCGCTTGCTCGGGCCGGCCTGGCCGCGTACTTCCAGGCCGATCCCGGCTGGGAGGTGGTCGCAATGGATGTCCCGGATCAGGGAGCGGTCGGCAGCATTTCCGCTCAGGCGCCGGACCTGGTTGTTTGGGATGCGGGCGGGGACGAGGAGCTGCTGGACCGATTGGGACAGGACCTGGCGGAACTGCCGCACACGCTAGTGCTGGTCCGTTCAGCCGAGGATGCTGAAGCGGCGTGGTCCGCTGGCGCTCGGGCCGTGCTTCACCGCCAGGTCGAGGCGGAAACCCTGCTGGCTGCCGCCCGGGCAGCCCTGGCGGGGCTTTGGATTTCCGACCAGCCTGCGAGACGCCAGCCCGAGCCTTCACCGGCAGAGGCCGAGGCGCTTCGGGAGGCGCTCACCCCGCGTGAACTGCAAGTGTTGCGGTTGATGGCCGATGGTCTACCCAACAAGGCCATCTCCGCCAGGCTCTCCGTAACCGAGAGCACCGTCAAGTTCCACGTCAACGCCATCCTGCGCAAGCTGGATGCCCAGAGCCGGACGGAGGCCGTCGTGCGAGCTGGGCGCAGCGGCCTGATCCCCCTCTAACCTGATCCAAAGTACAGCCTGCGTCCCGTCCTTTTTCAGGATGCCTTGTCGCCCGCCATCGACTAGCATGGCGGGCGAAGGGAGCGCTTGGCGTTCCTGCTGAGAGGAGCAAAGGTGATGAACAAGGTTCTGGAGACAGTATCTGAGGAACTGGCGGCGCTGGTGGCTTCGGTCCAGGGCATCGTCCGGGTCGAGGGCAGGCGGCGACTGGCGGCCAGTGGCGTAGTGTGGTCCCCCGAGGGCGTGATCGTCACCGCCGAGCACGTTGTACGGCGAGACGAGTCCATCCTCGTCGGTCTGGCGGAAGGCGAGACCGACGAGGCGAGCCTGGTGGGACGTGACCCGAGCACGGATCTGGCCGTCCTCCGGGTCGCGACCAGCCCGATCGCGGCTCCCGCCTGGCGCACGACCGATGAGCTGAAGGTCGGCCACCTGGCGCTGGCCCTGGGTCGTCCCGGCCGAAGCGTCCAGTCGACCCTGGGTATCGTCAGTGCCGTTGGCGGGCCGTTCCAAACCGGCATGGGAGGCGCCATCGATCGCTATCTTCAGACGGATGCGGTGATGTACCCGGGTTTTTCGGGTGGAGCGCTCGTCACGGCCGACGGACGAGTCGCCGGCGTGATGACCTCTGGCCTGGTGCGCGGCGTCAGCCTGGCGCTGCCGACTGAGACGGTTCGCAGAGTCGTCGAGACATTGCTTCAGCACGGCAGGATCCGACGCGGGTTCCTGGGCGTCGGCGCCCAGGCTGTGCGCCTTCCGGAGGCGGCTGCCACTCAGTCCGGGCAGGGGGTGGGGCTGTTGGTGATGTCGGTCGAGCCAGGCAGCCCGGCCGACCAGGGTGGGGTGCTGCTGGGCGATACCCTACTGGCGTTTGAAGGCACCCCGCTGCTGTCGATGGAAGACCTGCTCGGCGCCCTCTCCGGCGACCGGGTCGGAAAGCCGGCCGAGATCCGTCTGCTCCGCGGCGGCGGGCTGACGTCGGTCAAAGCGACCATTGGGGAGCGAGGCTAGAGGCGCCTGCCGGACGAACCGCCCCGGAGGGAAGACCCCTCCGGAGGCGGTGTCCCGGCCAGCTCGCACATGTCAGACTCCAGCGGGAGACCGGACCAAGATTTCTTGCGGGGAAGGAGGTGGTTGATGCCCCTCGTACTCGAAGGCCTGAGTTCAGGGTGGGTCGAGGTCGTTGACCGGGTGCGGCCCTCGCTGGTGCACGTCCTGTCCCACGGCCGAGGGGCCGGCGCCGTTCGGGCCAAGCAGGCCGAACAGCTCTCCGGGGTGCACGTCGAAGGAGATGTCGTCGACGGCCACCACTTCTCTTTGGTCGAACGCCGCACGACGCCCGGCGTGGTCTTATAGACCCGACGCAGGTTGGCAACCTCAACCGTGCTCAACGCGGCCTCCGCTTTCCTCTGGTGGTGGAAGAAGGGCGCATTATATCCTTCTGGGGAGCATGTGCCTGGCAGAGGCGACGGAATGATCCAGGCTGCGCAGGCGCGATTCCACGGCGTCGACTGCTGCCGAGACTGGGGGCGGCCTTGGCCGTTGGGCGCGGGCCGCTATTCGAGCCTGGCGAGTTCCTCGCCTGGCCGCAATTCGAGTTCGAAGAACGTCGATTCGCGCAGCACGTGCATCCCGGCGCGGGTGTACAGGCGTGTTGCGCCGGTCAGGCTGGCGGCGTCGACGCCGAGGCCTGCCCGGCGGGCGCCGGCCGCGCGCAGGGCGGAGAAAGCGTGCAACAGCAGCGCCAGGCCGAGCCCGCGCTTGCGCCACAGCCGGCGAACTCCCAGGGTGTCGACCCAGCCCATCTCGGGGTCGTCGTCGGCGTGGGCCCGACATAGAGCGATCCCGGCGATCTCTTCCCCCTCAACAGCGACAAACCACAGGCTGGGATCGAATGGGCGCAGCTCCACCGAGGCGTGCGTCCACTGGCGGAACCCTTGTTCAAACGGCGCCTCGACGAAGCCCCAGTGATCTCGAAAAGCATCGATGGTCGCGGTGTAGACCGCGCGCAGGTCCTGCGGATGCCGAAAGGGGCGCAGCCGGATGCCAGGCGGCCAGGCGGGAGCCGGCGGAGGAACGTCGAGGTCAATGGACATCGTCCAGCTGTGGCGCACGGCCTCGAAGCCGAAATCGCGAAACAGGGCGGTGCTCGGGTTGTGCGCCACCGGGCAGGCGACGCGCGGCGCGAAGCGTGCCTGCGGCGGGACACGATCGATGCCCCGCAGCGCTCTCGTCAGCGACCAGGCCAGCAGGCTGGTGCCGATGCCTCGCCCGCGCCACGCCGGGTGCACCCGAGTCCACATCCATGGATGGACTGGCGGGTCGAGCAGGGTCCATACCTCGGCGCAGCCCACCGGCGATCCATCGGGCGCCAGCACCAGGCGCGTGTCGACATCAAGATTGAAGCCCGGGAACTTCCACTCCTGCGCGTAGCGCTCTGCTGTGATCCCACCCGCTCCGATGAGTTCGGTCTCGGCCAGGTTGAACATCTCGACCGCACGCGGCAGATCGTCGAACCGGGCCGGGCGAACCTCGAAACCTTTCTCACGCAAGAATCCGAAATGCGGGTCGATGGCACCCTCCGTTTTCGTCTCGCCCTGGCGGGGTCGGTCAAGGGATCTTTCGTCCGGTACGGAACCGCCCGTCATTCGGCGCTACTCCGCCAGTACCTCGATGGCTCCCACGACCTGCGAGATCACCAGGTCGACTTGGTTCTCGGCCTGTCCGTAGCCTGCCGTGACGTAGCGCCCATCTGGAAGCTGGCGCAGGTCAGAATCGATCGTGCGGCCTGTCAGCAGCGGCTCAAGCCGGACGCTGGCTTCCAGGCCAGCCGGAATCACGACCACCGTCTGCCCGAACACGCCCGACAGACGAGCGTCGTATTTCCCATTGGCCGGGAGCACAACTGTCGACTGTCCGAAGACCAGCTCGACCTTCAAGCTCTCGGCCGTCAAGTCTCCCATTGGCAGATTGGCCTCGCCCGCCACCAGGCTGACCTCGATGTCGAGGGGGATAGCGGGAGTGAGCCCCAGGTCCCAGGCTGGCGTGGTGCCGGCGAAGCTGGTCGTCGGGGACAGCGAGGCGCCGGTGGTCTGGAGCTTCACCCGGGCTGTGTTGCCAGAGCGCAGGTAGGCCTGCCCGACTCGCTCCCAGGGGTGGGAGTAGATCTTGCCAGCAAGAAGAAGCGTATCGTCCTGCAAACTGCCCACCCGCAGCGACGCCGCCAGGGGGGCCAGGGTGACCTTGGCCGAGGCAACGCCGTTCAGCTGAACCTGGACAACCTCGGCGGCAAGGTTCTCGGTGGGCAGGCCGTCCCGGTCGGCAAGCCCTCCGATTGCGCCCGCCAGCACGACGAGCGACAACACTGCCGCCAGGACAGCGCCCGCCAAGGAACGATAGCCGATGGCCAGATCCAGTCCGGCTGCCACCAGGATGATAGGCCACAGGTCCAGCAGGACTGTCCACGGGCTCTGCCCCAGCCTGCCGAGGTTGTCCATGAGCAGGACGGCGCCGATCCCGATCAGCATCGTCGGCCCGACGATGCCTCCATGTCGGTAGGTCTGGGTCATCGTTGATCTCCTTCCCTGGCGCTTCCGACAGGCCGCACCCAGGCGAAGCCTGCAGCGCCTGTGGATCTACTTGCGAAAGACTCGGACAATCAGCAGGAGCCCGCCCAGGATCAGCAGCCCAGGTCCCAGGAACTGCAACGAGGGGCTGAAGAGGAGCGTCGAGAAACCGCCCAGCAGGAGCAGGACGAGGGCCGGAACCGCTGGCCAGCGCATGCGCCCCTCCGCTGTCGGGACGAGAAGCAGCAGGCCGAACGTCAGGCCCATGCCGAGGAACAGGACGCTGAGCGGCGCCAGCTCTGCCGGGACCAGTCCGCCGACGAGGATCATCCCAGAAACGGACAGCACGGCGCCGGCTGGGATGATTGCCCACCAGGCCTGGCGGTTGGCCAGCCAGACTCCCCAGAAGCCCAGGGACAGGACGCCCATGAAGACCGCCCCCGCCCAGGGATCGGCGGAGCGTTGGAGAAAGGCGTCCAGGGCAATGGCACTGGCGATTCCGAACAGAGCGGCGGACGGAATCGACGCCCACCAGTTCTCGCGGCTGGCTGCGAACACGTACAAGAAGATCCCTCCGCCGGTGGCGAAGGCCAGCGCCCAAAACAGGGCACTCCCTGTGGGCAGGATGCCCAGGCTCTGAAACAGGAACAGCAGCCCGCCTACAATCAGAAGCAGACCGATCAGGATCTGCGGCTGTGACCTGCGCATCCACTCTCTCCTTCTAGCTGTGGGCGCCGCCTAGCGAATGTCGACCGAGCCGGCGCCCACCCTGATTTCGATTTCGTAACGATCTGCCGCCTGCTCGAATCCGGAGGTGACGTGCGCCGCTCCATCCCGCACGAATCGCACTCGATCCAGGTTGACGCTCGCCAGGTCCGTGCGGCTCCTGACTCTCGCCTCGACGCCGGCCGGCAGTCTTAGACGGATCGCGGTTGCTCCCCCGGCGACGGTGACCGGGACCGAGCCCTGCGGTCTGGCCAGATGGATCTCCGACGAACTGGCGCCGGTGCGGAAGCGCAGCGAACTGAGCCGGACTCCAACCAGCTCAAGCAAGGTCTCGCTGGCGCCGGTCTCGACATCGAGCTCCGTCGGAATGGTTCTCGGCAGGTGCACGACCCAATCCGGCGGCTCGCCGCGCCACCATCCCCATGGTGCCGACAGGAAGAACCAGGCATCTCGCGGGCAGAGACTAATGGAAAGCACGCGATCCTTCAGCAGCACTTCATGGCGGGCTCCAGTTCCGAAGCTGGCGTCCAGAGCGTCTGGCTCGCTCGCCGAGGCATCGAGGCGCAGGCGTCCGGCGCCGTGCTGCAGGCGGAGCTTGAGCAGGGCGGCCTGCTCGACCGGGACCCGAAGTGACGTGTCGCCCCTCCGCCGATCTCGCCCCGAGATCCCCCATATCACCCACACCCCTGCCAGGATGAGGAGGATCGGGAGAAACAACCCTGTCAGCTCGAACGGAAGTACCCCCAGCCTGTCGAGAATCAGCAGGCTCCCGAGAAGGATCAGGCCGATCCCCCAGAACATTCCGCTGCGCCGCATCGCCGGCCCGTCCTAGCTCGCTCGCCGGGGGAAGGCCACGTTTCGGATCAGCTCCGCCAGGCCGAGGGCAATCAACAGCGCTGGCCAGTACGGGCTGGCGGGAACCGGGCCGCCGAAGATCGACGAGAATACCAGGAACAGCACCAGACTGACCAGAATCGTCCACAGCCCATCGCGGATCGAGCGTCTGGGCGTCATCCCGAGGATCCCCGCCAGCACGGTGCCAACACCGGCGAAGCCGGGGATCAGTGTCCAGAGATACAGCCAGCTCCCCCAATCCCCGGCAGCATTCTGGTAGTTCAGGATCAAGCCGATCCCGCCGACAATGCAGGCCGGGATCGCCATAGCGGGCGTCCCACTTAACAGCCCGATCACCAACAGCAGCAGACCCACACCCACCAGAGAGACGGGCCAGCCGAAGGTTCGAGGCAGCAGGGTTTGGAAACCCGGTGCCAGGCGGGACAGCAGCAGACAGCCGCCGAGCAGGATCAGCAGGACTCCTCCGGCAAGCGCAGTTCGCTGACGTTGATCCATGGGACCTCTCCTCCCCTGGGGCCATCGGACCGTCGCCCTGGCGGTGGGCAGGCCGGAATGCCCCGTGTTCTATCCGACGACAGATAGCGTGGGTCGCGCCAAGCCCTGCCTCAGCCGACCAGCCCCTTGAGCAGCGCGCCCACCCCATAGGCCACGACCGCCGCCAGTCCTCCGACGAGCAAGGTCTCCAGTCCGCTCTTCACCAGGCTGCGCTGGGTGACCAGGACCTTGGCGGCGCCCAGCAGGAACAGGGCGACGCCCGAGAGCGCCAGCGACAGGCGGAACGAGGCCTGGGCCGGGATCGGGACGAACAGGCCCAGCAGGTAGATCGATAGGGGGACCGACCCGGCCAGCAGGAAGGCGGCAAAGGTTGCCAGTCCGCTGCGCAGCGGCTTGCGATTGTCCTGGACCAGCCCGAGTTCGTCGAACATCATGGCCTCGACCCAACGCTCCGGGTTGCGCGAGTGGACCTCGACCAGGGCAGCCGCATCCTCATCATCGTACCCCCGCTTGCGGTAGACCTCAAGCAGTTCGGCTCGTTCGCCCTCAGGAAAGTGATCGACCTCCCAGCGTTCGCGCTCCCTTTCCCGCTCATAGTATTCTCGATCGCTTTTCGACGAGAGATAGGCTCCGGTCGCCATGGAGAAACCATCCGCAAACAGGTTCGCCAGGCCCAGGATCAAGACGATGTCACTTCCCAGCTGCGCCCCGGCCACGCCGCTGACGACGGCGAAGGTTGTGACGATCCCGTCCAGGCCACCGTAGACCATGTCGCCCAGATACTGTTGCGCGGCCCCGCCGTGCTCCTCGCGGGCGGCTTGGGAAATCCGTTCCTGGGAGTGGGCCCGGGCGGAGAGCTGCTCGTCACCCCGGGCGTACCCGTTCCGCGCTTCGTCGACGCGCCGCATCAAGCTCATTTGAGTGACCTCCTTGAAAGCCGCTATCCGGCCGGATTGGCCGGCGGATCGGCTGACACCGTTGCCTCCGGCGGCTGAGGCGCCAGGTGGGTGGATCGGTCAAGGTAGAGATACATCCCGACCGAGAGCATCCCCACCACGCCGCACAGGTACCACAGAAGCCGGCTGTCGTAGTTGTCCATGATACTGCCGGCAATCATCGGCCCGACGGCAAACGGAATACCCCAGGCGAATCCGGAAACGGCCATGTAGCGACCGCGCATCTCCTCCGGCGCCAGGTTGGCAACAATTGCCTGGGAGACCGGTGCGATCAACATCTCGCCGATCGTGATGATGACCATGGCCAACAGGAACAAGGCGTACGTCGACGTGAATCCGTACATGGCGAAGCCGATCGCATACAGCGCCGTGCCGATGGCAACAACCATGAACGGCGGGTAGGGGGTGACTCTGCGTGTGATCGGGAACTGGAGGAAGACCACCATGATCGCGTTCAGGCTGAGGATCAGGCCGTACATGCTCGCTGAGATCCCGTGATCATCCCGTAGATACACTCCCAGGGTGGTTTGCATGTTCAAGATCACGAGCCCGGCCAGCATCGAGGCGGCCAGGAACAGCATGAAGATCCGGTCTCGCAACGGGATCGCATATCCGGCAAACGTCTGGCCGACGCTTTCGGCCTTGGCGTCGGGGTGGGGCGCCGGTCGCGTTTCCGGCATGGCGAAGAACACAATCACGGCCACCAGGGCACTGATGACGGCATCGATGATGAAGAGCAACAGGTAGGACCGAGCCGCCAGGAGGCCGCCGATGGCCGGGCCCAGGACGACCGAGACGTTGAAGGCAACGCGGAGAATCCCATAGCCCTGCGCCCGCTGACGCTCGGGGAGCAGGTCGGCCACCATGGCGTTGTAGGCGGGACCGCCGACCTCGGTAAACAACCCGGAGACGGCTGCCAACAGGTAGAAGGCCTCGATCGTGGTCACGAAACCCATCGCCAGGGTGCTGAGCGAACTGGCGATCAGGCTGAACATCAGCAAGTACTTGCGCCCCATGCGGTCGGCCAGGGCGCCGCCCAGCAAGCTGCCCGGGAAAGAGGACAGCGCCCAGATGGCGAAAAGGACGCCGACCTCGGACATTCCGATGCCGAAGCGGTCGGTCAGGTACAGGGCAAAGAAGGGAAAGAGCAGTGCGCCGCCCAGCCGATCGATGAACGTGGCCGTGACCAGCGTCCAGAAGGGCTTGGGGAACTCGTGGTAGACGTCGGCAGCCTTGCGTTGCTGCCCGGCCAGGAACTGCATGCGATCTTCTCTCTGCCCGGCCGGCTATGCCGGTGATCGGGCAGGGCCGGCCGTGGGTCACGGCGCCCCCGCCAAGGGATCCATCGGAGATGCGCAGCCAGTCGGGAAAGGCATGCGTTGTCGCTCGAGCGTCAGACCGCCGGTGTGAAGCCCAAGAGCCGGCATGCCGGGCGTCGGCAACAGCGCGTTTCTAGCACATCCCCACCGGCACGCAAAGTGAGGTTCGGCTGGCCCTGGCCTGTGCTAGCGCCTGGAGCGCGGAGGTCAGCTTCTGGCCAGAGGCGATTGTCCGGACTTGGAGGGGCGGTAGTAGGGGTTCGTCCCCCCGGCATGATCCGTCGTATCCACCACTTGCTCAATCGCCGGCACTTCCTGGCGGATCATGACCTCGATCCCCTGCTTCAGCGTCACGTCGACCAGGCCGCAGCCTTGACACCCGCCGCCAAGGGCGACGTAGGCTGTGCCGCGGTCGACCTGCAGCAGTTGGACGAATCCGCCGTGCGACGCCAGGGCGGGGTTGAGCTTGGTGTCGATCACGCTCTGGATCGCCAGCGAGGTCGGATCGCGCCACAGCGGATTGGGATTGTCGACGCGGAAGCCCGACTCGTCGGGGGTGTCTACGAAGTCGATGCTGGCCCCCAGCACGTAGTCCATGCTCTCAGCGTCGACAAGCAGGGTCAGGCCGTCCACCGGAATCCGCGTGTCGTCTGGCTGCTCGGCATCGGGGGTGGCGAACGCCAGTGTGTATAAGAATCCATCCGGGCCGCGGCCGCGAATCCCAACCCGCAGCAAGGCTTCGGGCAGCCCGCGAGCTAGCTGAAGGTCAAGGATCTTCCGCCGTGCCGACTCCGTCACCCCGATCATCTCACCCTCCACGCGCCCACCTCCTACCATTCAACCTGCACTCGGAAATCGCCCTGGGCCAGGGCAATCGACCACGCCGGCGCCGCCCATGCCCCCGAAACTGATCCGCCGTCAGGGCGGCCGGCGACAATTGTAACCGCTCGGGGACTGTCAGACGGGGGGAGCAGCGTCGTACTCGACTCGCAGGCTCCGGTGGGCCGCCCGCAGGGCGGTTTCCACCGCCAGCGGCGTGTCGGCCTCGCCGAACAGGAATCCCAGGTAGGAGGCGCCCTCCGGCAGGGCGACCATGTCCCCACCTGCGGGGAGGGTGATCACGACGTCCGTGATCCCGGGCACACCTCTGGCGGCCTGCACCCCATGAACCTTGCGCAGAACACCGGAGCCTGGAATAGGGATCATCATCACCCCGGTCGCTACCGGCTCCAGGGCCAGGCTGGGAAGGGGTAGGCCGACGGCGTGGGCCAGCAGAATCTCCTCGAGCGACCTGCCCCCCTCGAAACGGAGTGCCCGTGAACACAGGCCCCCAATCGAGCGAGCGGCGATCTCCACGATCCACACCTGGCCGGCGTGAACTCTGACCTCGGCATGGAGAGGGCCATGCGTCAACCCGATGGCACCCACCGCCGCGCCCACGGTTCGGCCGACCTGGCTCTGCATTGTTGCACTCAACCGCGAAGGTGTGACAAAGAGGGTCTCCTCAAAGTACGGACCTTCGAGGGGGTCGGGCTTGTCGAACAGCGCCAGGGTCTCCATTCGTCCAGCCGTAAGCAGCCCCTCTAGGGCGTGTTCACTCCCGGGGATATAGCCTTCGACGAGCAGCGTCTCCCCCATGCCATGGGGATCCGATGTGCCTGCCAAGCGGATAATCCGAGCCGTGCGTCGGAAGGCGGCGACGAAGGACGCCGGATCGTCCGCTCGGATCACCCCCCGCGATCCTGACAGGCTGCGCGGCTTGACGACGCACGGAAAGATCACCTGACTTGCGGCCTCCTCCGGGTCGGCCTCCAAGGGCACGACCCAATGCGGCGGGTTGGGCAAGTTGGCCTGATCCAATCGTTGGCGCATCTGGGCCTTATCGCGTGTCACCAAGACCGAGTCGGGACTGTTGTGTACCAGGCCCAGCCGGGTGCTGGCGGCGGCAGCCGTCAACAAGCCTTCGTCTTCGGCGGCAAGCACGGACAGGAAGGATGGCTCGGCCGCGGCCGCGATCGCACTGGAGGCGGACTCGACGTTATGGAAATCCAGAGAGAGCAGTCCCGGGGTCTGGTCTTGGGACCAGGCGAGCGGCTGGTCGGTGGCGACGACGACCGGCAAACCGAGGCGCTCGGCGGCCCTCAGGAAGGCCCCGGCGCGGTACGTCCGGGTCGTGACGAGCAGGAGCACAGGGCGCATCAACTGAGAGTCCGCAGTGCGGAATGTGGTGCTTGGCGGAGTATAGCCCAAGCCGCAGTCGACCCCGCCCCCCTCGGTCTGCCTCCGCCGGTGGCGGGATGGGCGGCTGGTAGTAGACTTCACGCAAGGATGCCTCGACATAGACTGCGAGCGGGGCTGCGCGGCCGCGCGCCAGGGAGGCCCCTGGCCTCTACAAGCCCGGGAGCCGCGATTTGGCCAGGTCGCAGCAAGAGAAGCCACTCGGAGGAAGGAAAGATGGACCTCAAGTCGATCATCTTGGCCGGAATGATTCTGGGGCTGCTGCCCGGCGCATGCGCGCCCGCCAGGACCCCTGAGCCGACCCCGGGGGCGCCGGCCGACCTCACCTGGGAGCGGATACAGAGCGCCGGCAAGATGATCGTGGGGACCGCTGGCGATTACCCGCCGTTTGAGTACTACAACGACCAGTTCCGACTGGATGGCTTTGATGTGGCGCTGATCCAGGCCATCGGCCAGAAGCTCGGCCTGCGGGTCGAGCTCAACGACTTCGCCTTCGACGGTCTGGGCGGAGCCCTGACGATTGGCCAAGTGGATGCGGCCATCGCCGCGATTTCCGTCACCGACGAACGCCAGGTGGTGATCGATTTTTCGAGTGTCTACTATGTCGGCGCCGGCGCTGCCCTTGCTAAGGAGGGATCCGGCATCGCCCCACTGTCGTCCATCGCCCAGCTGACCCAGTACCGGGTAGGGGTGCAGGAGGGCTCGGCGTATCAGGCCGACCTGCAGCGGGTTGTGGCGGCGGGTGCGATGCCGGCTGGCAATGTGCATGCTTATGCCAAGGCCGATGAGGGAGTCGCCGGCCTGCGTCAAGGCGCCGTGGATCTGTTCGTGCTCGACGAGGCGGCTGCGAGTGAGTTCGTCACGCAGGGAGGGGTCGAGATCGCAGGCCAGGCCGTGAGCCAGCAACGATACGCCATCGCCATCCCTCAGGGTGCGGTGACGCTTCAGGCCGAGCTCAACCGCGCCTTGGTTGAGCTAGACAACGATGGCACACTCGCTCTTCTGACCGACCAGTACCTGGGCCCCCACTCCGGCGCAAGTCCCCCGCCGCCTCCGGAGGCA
>JALHUE010000009.1 GCA_022866145.1 Anaerolineales bacterium
CGGGCGTCTCCGACAACAAAGAGGCGGCCGGGGGACGCGCCGCAGATCGCCTCGACGATCGCCCGCTGGCGTTCATTCGTGTCCTGGAACTCGTCGACCAGGACAGCGGACATTTCGGCTTGCCAGGCTTGGCGGACCTGCGGGAGGCCGAGCAGGCGCACGGTGTTGGCTTCAAGGTCGTCGAAGTCAAGCGTGCTCTTCTCGTCGAGGCTGCGGCGGTAGAACTGGGCAGCGAGGCCGTGGACGGCAATGACGCGCTGGAGGTCCTCGGCGAAGCGCTGTTCAACGGCTTCATCCGGTGGAGCGTCGTCCGTTTTCCCGCCGCCAAGCCAGGGCTCGAGGCGATCTTCATAGACGTCACGGATGCGGCGCACGGCGTCCTTGGCCCGGCTGTCCTTCTTCCCGATGTTCAAGCGCGTATGCTGGCGGCGAATGGTGAAGAGCGCAGCACCGGCGGCGATGGGATTGCCCTGTGCGAGGTGGGCTTCGGCCTGCCCGAACTCGGCCAGGAGAGCTCGCACCTGGTTGGCCAGCTTATCGCTGGCGTCGGCTTCAAGCCTGCCTGAGGATTCCAGCTGGCGCAGCTCAGCGATGGCCGTCTGGACCGGCTGGCTGTCAAGGAACGAGGCGAGAGCGGCTGCAACCATCTGCCTGGCCCGCTCCGGCGCCGCCCCACCCTGCAGCACATCACCCACGTCCAGCCGCCGGCGCAGCAGGAAGGCGATGAGATCGGCGATGGAGAGCGGACTGAAGGAGGCGAACAGGGGCGCCAGGTCATGCTCCTGCGTGGCCAGGGCAAGCGCCGTCTCCACTGCCTGCTGCTGCAGGAAGGCGGCATTCGCCTCATCGGCAACCTCAAACTGGGGATCCACGCCGGCCTCGGCCGGGTGAGACCGCAGCACCTCGGCGCAGAAGCTGTGGATCGTGCCGATGCGGGCCGCGTCCAGTCCGGCTTCCAGGTTGGACCAGAACGCAGCCCGGACAGGATCAGCCTCGGCATCGATCTCCAGGCGGACGGCGCTACGGACGCGGTTGCGCATCTCGCGGGCCGCTTTCTCGGTGAAGGTGATGGCCAGGATCTGGCGCGGCGATAGCCCCTCGTCGAGCAGGGAGAGGTAGCGGGCGACGAGCGTGCGCGTCTTGCCGGTCCCGGCGCCGGCCGTGACCACCAAGTCCCGCCCGCGCGAAGTGGCGGCCTCGAGCTGCCTGCCTTTGAGGTCCGTCAGATAGGCTGTCATCTCAAGCGGTCTCAGCCTTCACAGGCATGCGCATGCTGCGCACCTTCGAACATCGAACAGCCCCCTGCCCTACCATGCCGAGGGCGCATAGCGCCAGCACCAGCCGGCGGCCGGGCAGTAGCTCGGACATCCTCCCTGCGGCGGGATGGGCGGAAACTGGCCGGCGCGGATCGCCTGCAGGATGCGGGCGACGTGGCTCTGCACAACCTGGACGGCCCCATCGACGCCGGTCAGTTGTTGGCCCTCGACTTCCTGATGGAACCGCGCCAGGCGCAGCGATCCCGGCTCTGCCCTCAGGATGGCCCAGTAGAACCCATCCGCCGCTTCGCCGAGCCCGAGCGCACGCTCTGCGGCCAGCGCGTACAGCGGCAGCTGCAGCCGCCGGCCGTCGATCAGATCCCGAAGGGCCAGGGCGCTGGCCCCGGTCTTGTAGTCAATGACCCGCAGCTGGCCGGCGTTGTTGGTGTCCACCCGGTCGATCACCCCGCGCAGGAGCACCAACTCGCCGTCGACCTCCAGCTCGAGGGCGGGCTGACCCTCTCTGCCAAACGACTGCTCGAATGCCACCGGCGTCCACCCGGGCTCGACCTCGGCCAACGCCGTGACGGTCTCCTCAAGCTGCTCCAGGAGAAACGCCTGCTCCATCTCCCAGAGCGGCGAGGGCCGGAAGGCATACGCTCGCGGTGCATCGGCGAACGCCTGCGCCGTGACTGCATGCAGCCTGTCCAGCACGCAGGTTGGGTCCGCCGGGTTGTGTGCTTCGCCATACGCCCGCTCGAGGATCGCGTGCAGCAGCGAGCCTCTCTGCTGCACGTCCATCCCGGGCTGCGGCGGCTCCCTGACCTCGAGCTGCAGCGCATTGGCCGCAAGGAACTCGAGCGGGCAGGAGGCGTAGGTCTCGAGGCGGCTCGGACTCCAGACGTGCGCCGAACCGTACCGGGCGGCAAGCAGCGCCTGGGCGGCAGCCAGGTCCCCCTCAAAGGGACCGGCCGGCTCGGACGCCAGCCTGGCGGCGAAGACCGTGTGCGCCCGCCGGGCATCCGCAAAGCGCGGCGAGAACTCGCCATACGCTCGAGGCAGCGACCCGCGCCGCACGGCCAGGAACAGGACCTCGGCCGGCGAGGCGCCGTCGGCCAGGGGCCGCGGATCATCCGGGCGGACAAGTCGCGGGGATCCCTCGAAGAGCGATGTCGCTGCCGTCCAGTACGGGGACGGCTCCCAACGCTCGCCATCATCGGCCAGCGTCGGGCGTGTGAGCAGCAGGAAATCATCGGCGCGGGTCACGGCCTGGTAGAACAGCCCGGCCTGCTCGCGGCCGAGGCGCGGCTCGAGACCGAGCTCGGTTCGAACCGCTTCCCGCAGGAAGGGGTCCTCCCGCTCAACCTCAGGGAACAACCCTTCGGATAGCCCC
>JALHUE010000010.1 GCA_022866145.1 Anaerolineales bacterium
AGTGAGAGGATGTCCCTCCCCATGAAGCTGCGCATGTTTCTCAACTCCTTGTTGTGGCGGAAGCCAACCAACTGGCTTCGGAACTCCGGACGATCAGTCCGCCTCGGCCTGGACCCCCACCTCCGACCCTAACCCTGCCGGGACAGGCGGCGGACGACGTGAAAGCAGAACGTGCCCGGCAGGAAGTAGCTTTGGCTGTGGTCCACGGCAGTACCCGACGGTGAGTACAGGTAGGCCTCCAGATGCAGCAGCACATCGCCGCGCTGGATGCGCAACTCTCGGGCCACGGCATGCGAGGCGGAGACGGCGCTGATCTCTGTGCGCGAGTAGTCCAGCGGCGGGGCCTTGCGCTCGAGGAACAGATCCAACACCGAACCCCCGAAATCTGCCCCGAGCTCGTGCGGCTGCAGCACAGCCGCCGGCACGCGATCGATCAGGAACGCTACTGGACGTCCCCCGGCGAGGATCCCGCGCGAAATCTCGGTCAATCCTTCGCCCGGTGCCAGCCCCATTTGTTCGCATTCGCCCGGATCGGGATCCGCCGGGCGCACGGAGAGCGAGCCCACCCGGACCTCCAGGCCGATGCGGGCTGCCATGCTGTCGATGCTCTCCAGCACCTCGAGCCCGCTCTCGAGCACCCGGGGCTTGCGGGTGACGACGGTCCCCACGCCCTGCCGGCGCACAATCCGGCCTTCTTCCTCGAAGGGACGCATGGCTTCGCGCAGCGTCGCCCGCGACACTCGCAGGTGCTTGGCCAGCTGAGGTTCGGACGGCAGGAAAGTGCCAGGAGCCGTGCTCTCCAGCAGCTGGCCCAAGGCCAGCTGCGTCCGCAGGTACTGATCGCTCTGCCGGGAGGAGACGGCGGGCTTGACGGCCATGGTGCGCTACTCCGCCTCCGCTGCGGGCTCGAGCATTGGGATGAAGGCGAACCGCTCAACGTCCACCAATCCCAGATCGGAAATGCGCAGCTCGGGGATGACGACCAGCCCCAGCAGGCTGAGCTGCATGTTGGCGTTGTTCATGGCGCAGCCGCAGGCCCTCAGGCCGTTGAGCACCGATTGCGCCTCGGCGGCGACGGTCTCCGCCGGCGCATCCGAAATCAGGCCGGCGATCGGGAGCTGAACCCGCCCCAGGATCTCGCCCTGGCGCACCACGATCTGGCCGCCTCCGCAGGCAGCCAGCTCGTTGGCGGCTCGGGCCATATCTTCGGGATCGGTGCCGACCACGATCAACTGGTGGCTATCGTGAACAACCGTCGAGGCGAAGGCGGCCTGGGAGGTAAACCCAATTCCGTGCACCAGGCCTAGCTGGATCCGCCCCGAGCCCTGGTGTCGGTCGATGACGGCCACCAGCGACAGGTCGCGCTCCCGATCCGGCAGCACCCGCCCATCCTGCGGCTCCAAGACGAACTCCAGGTGGCGAGTCGGCGCCTGGTTCTCGACCAGGCCGATGACATGCGCCCGCACGGATTTTCCGTGGGGAGCCCGCAGAACGAAGTCGTCGGCAATCAGCGGCCGCGCCAGCCTCACGGAACTGCGGGCAGCTGCAGGGTAAGCGAACGCCGGACGAGGAACCAGGATCCTGCCGTGCTCTGCGATCACCTGGCCGCGACCAAGCACGACCTCCGGCTTCAGCTGCCGCAGATCGCGCACCAGCAAGACATCGGCGAACCGGCCGGGAGCGATCTGCCCAACGTCACGCGCCACGCCAAAGTGCTCCGCTGTGTTCAGGGTCGCCATTTGGATGGCTACAATGGGATCGACGCCGTGTTGCATGGCAACCTGGACGGCCCGGTTGACGTGCCCCTCGCTGACCAGCGTCTCACAGTGACTGTCATCGGTCACCAGCAGGAAGTGCCGCGGGTCCAGGCCGGCCTTCGTGATCGCGGCCACCTGGGCCGCCACGTCATGCCAGGCCGACCCCTGGCGCAGCATGGCCTTCATCCCCTGGCGGACACGGGCCACGGCGTCTTCCGCCCGCGTGCCCTCGTGATCGTCCTCCGGGCCGCCGGCGACGTAGCCATGGAACGCCAGCCCGAGATCGGGCGAAGCATAGTGCCCGCCGATCACCTTTCCGGACTGCCGCGCCGACGCCATCTCGCGGTGCATCTTGGCATCGCCGCCGTAGACACCCGGGTAGTCCATGACTTCCCCGAGGCCGATCACACCGGGCCACGACAGGGCCTCGGCCACCTGCTCCGGGCCGAAGACCGCTCCCGGCGTCTCCAGCCCGGGCGCCGAAGGAACGCACGCCGGAACCTCAACCCAAACGTGGATCGGCTGCACGGCGGCCTCGTCGAACACCAACCGGACGCCTGCCAGGCCGAGGACGTTGGCGATTTCATGGGGGTCGATGAACATCCCGGTCGTTCCGTGGGGGATTACCGCTCGTGCGAACTCAGTCACGGTCAGCATGCCGGATTCGACATGCATATGGCCATCGAGCAAGCCCGGAACCAGGTAGCGGTCCTCGGCCTCAATGATCCGGGTTCCGGCGCCGATCGTGTGCCGGGCATCCGGCCCGACGAAGGCGATCCGGTCGCCGCTGACCGCCAGGTCGGTATGCTCCAAGATTTCGCCCGACTGCACGCACACCCAGCGCCCGGCGCGAATGACCACGTCCGCCGGCTGACGGCCCATCGCCACGTCCACGAGCCGCTGCGAGCGGGTCGCCAGCGCTTGAGTCATCTTCGCCTCCTTCCCGGGTGTGATCCGCCTACTCCCCCGCCACCAGGCGAAGGGCGGCACGATTGTGAGCCTCGATGACCGGGTCCAGGTCGAGCAATGTCAGCCGTCCATGCTCGACCACGGGCCGGCCGTGAACGAACGAGAAATCGACGTGGACCGGCGCGCACAGCACGCAAGCCGCCACCGGGTCATGCAGCCCCCCGGCAAACTCCAGCCGGTCGAGACGGATGGCGATCAGGTCAGCGCATTTGCCCACGGCCAGCGAGCCGATGTCGCTCCGTCCCAGGACGGCCGCCCCGCCGCGTGTCGCCATCTCGAGGACCTGGCGGGCGGTGATCAGGGATTGCGGGGGGTCCGCCGCCGGGCG
>JALHUE010000011.1 GCA_022866145.1 Anaerolineales bacterium
CCGTGAGAACCTGCGGCGGGCGACCCGCAGAGCGCCCGACGAGAAGTCGATCGCCGTGACCTCCCAACCGCGTTCGGCCAGGGCCAGAGTGTTGGTTCCCGTGCCGCAGCCCAGATCGAGCGCCCGCCCCGGGGGATGTCGGTGGAGGTAAGCCAGAAGTTCGGGAGGCGAGACGCCGGTGTCCCAAGGAGTGTCACCCAGCAAGTAGCGAAGTTCAAAGAACAGCCGCTTCATGCTGCGCCGCTCAAGGCTCGCTCAACCACCTGAGGGTCGATGGCGCCGACGCTGCGCAGCAGGATCTGCCCCTGGCCGTCGAACAGCAGGAAGGTCGGCGTGTACTGCACGCCGTAACGGCGGGCTAGAGGCTCAGTGGCTGCATTCTGGACGTTCAACCGAATCACCGCCAGCTGCGGGTCGAACTGCTCTTCGAGCCGGTCAACGACCGGCTTGGCGGCCATGCACGCCAGTCAGAAGGGGCTCTGAAACTCCAGCAGCAGCGGTGTCCCGGCGCCGATCCACGCCTCGGGATCGCCGGTGCTTGAAGGAGTGGACGGGCGCGGCGCAAACAACAGGAAGGCCAGGGCGCAGCCCAGCGCTAGCGCGGCCACGGCCACTAGCGTCTCGGCCCGAAAGCCGCGTAAAGCGGCCCACAGCAGCAGTCCCCCGACGGCCGCCGCGGAGAGGATGACGAAGGAATACTGGTTGAACAGCATCAGGCTGACCGAACGACCGCCGCGATTCTAGCACAGGCCCGGGCGCGACCCCGGCGGCATAGGCGTTTTGACAACCCGCTCCACCTCTCTTACAATTCACACTCTCACAATCTCCGCTTGAGGGACCTACTGCGCATGAAGGAATATCCAACCGAATCCCTGCGGAACGTCGCTCTGGTTTCCCATGGCGGCGCGGGCAAGTCCTCCTTGGCCGAGGCGTTGCTGTACCTGACGGGCGCGGTCAACCGCCTGGGCAAGATCGAAGAAGGCAACACGGTCTCCGACTTCGAAGACGAAGAGATCCGCCGCAAGCTCTCCCTCTCGACCGCGATCCTCAGCCTGGAATACAAAGACCACAAGGTGAACGTCCTCGACGCACCCGGGTACACTGACTTTATCGGCGAGGTGATTTCGGCGCTGCGGGTGGCGGACGGGGCTGTGGTGCTGGTGGATTCCGTCGCCGGCGTCGAGGTCGGCACGGAGGTCGTCTGGCAGTATTGCGATGCTTTCAAGCTGCCGCGCTTCGTCGTCATCGCCAAGATGGACCGCGAGAACGCCAGCTTCCAGCGGGCGCTGGATTCGATTCGCCAGCTCTCGGGCGACGTGACGTTCGTGCCGATTCAGCTGCCGATGGGTGAGGGGCACGACTACAAGGGGGTCATCGATCTGTTCAGCATGACCGCCCGCACCGGCACCGGTGAGCAGCAGGAGCCGATCCCGGCCGGCTTGCAGGCAGAGGCCGACGCGGCCCGCCTGCGCCTGGTCGAAGCGGCCGCCGAAGGCGATGACAACCTGCTGGAGAAGTACCTGAATGGCGAGGCGCTGAGTGCGGACGAAGTGAAGCGCGGGTTCCGCGCCGCCGTGCGCTCCGGCCGGTTCGTCCCGGTGCTCTCAACGGCGGGGACGGCGGGTGTCGGCGGGGCACCCCTGCTGGAGGCGATTCTCAGCTTGATCCCCTCCCCGGCCGAAGTGCCGGCCGCCGTGGCCCAGGGCGGCAAGGGCGAGGAGACGCTCCCCGCCAGCGACAGCGGGCCGCTGGCGGTGTATGTCTGGAAGACCACCGCCGATCCTTTCGTCGGCAAGCTGACGTACCTTCGGGTGTACTCGAGTGCCCTGCAGTCCGACAGCCGGCTGTGGAATCAGACTAAGAGTAGCGAAGAGCGGGTCGGCACCCTGCACGTGATGCGAGGCAAGGAGCAGATCCCGGTCAGGGTGCTGCACGCCGGCGATATCGGGACGGTGGCCAAGCTCAGCGCCGCCGGAACCGGCGACACGTTGTGCGAAAAACCCCACCCGCTGTCGCTGCCGGTGCCGGCCTATCCCAACGCCTTGTATGCCGTGGCCGTCCTGCCGAAAACCCAGGCGGATTCGACCAAGATGGGCACCGCACTCTCCCGGTTGTCCGAAGAAGACCCGACGATCAAGTGGCACCAGGAACCGAGCACGAACCAGACCATCCTGCAGGGCATGGGCGACCAGCATATCGATGTCGGCATCCGCCGGGCAGAGAGCAAATTCCAGGTGGGCTTGCTGACCGAGACCCCACGCGTTCCCTACCGCGAGACGATCACCAGGTCCGGCCAGGCGATGCACCGCCACAAGAAGCAGACCGGCGGCGCCGGGCAGTTCGCCGAGGTCCACCTGGCCGTCGAGCCGCTGCCGGACGAGGACTTCTCCTTTGAGAACAAGGTGGTCGGGGGGGCGATCTCCCACTCCTTCATGCCCGCCATTGAGAAGGGCGTGCGCGGTGTGCTGAAGAGCGGGGTGCTCGCCGGCTACCCGGTGCACAACGTCCGGGTGATGGTGACCGACGGCAAGGAGCACCCGGTGGACTCGAAGGCGGTGGCCTTCGAAGTGGCCGGCCGCGAGTCCTTCAAGCTGGCGTTCCGCGAGGCCGGTCCGGTGCTGCTGGAGCCGATCATGACGGTCCGGGTGGCGATCCCGGAAGCCAGCCTGGGGGATGTGATGGGAGACCTGAACACCCGCCGGGCGAGGGTACAGGGGATGGACACCGAGCGCGGGCGGACCACGGTCATAGCTCAGATTCCGCATGCCGAGATCTTGCGCTACACGAGTGACCTGCGTTCGATCACCGGCGGGCGCGGCGCGTTCACGATGGACTACAGCCACCATGAGGTGGTGCCGGCGCACATCGCCGAGCAGATCATCGCCGCTCGCCAGAAGGAAACCGGCAAGCAGGAGGCCGAGTAGCCAGGGCCGCCTGTCCTTGTGCCCGGTCGCCAGCGCAGCCGCCGATCCACGCCCTCCGGCCGTCTCTCCCTTTTTGGCTGGGTCTTGTGGGCGAGCCCTGGGTCGGGCCGAGTCCAAAGCGGTTCCCCCCGCTGGGCCTGATTGCCAGCGACAGGGGGAGCGAGGGCCCCGGAACCTGTGGCGGACAGGCTGGCAGCTGTCCCACGGGGGCTGATCGAGGCTTCGCACGAGATGTCAACCGAAGGCTTGCGCCCGGGCCCGTTCATTGATGCTGAGGTGGTGGTCGAATTCGAGCATGCCCCGGCGCTGACCAAGACGCCGGACGCACCGGTCGCCTTCCGCTGGGAAGGCACAACCTTGCGGGTCGAAGCCGTCTTGGCGACCTGGACCGACTACCGCCGCCGGGGCCGGATGGCCCTCAACATGCAGCCTGCCCATCGGACGACGGCGGCCCGCCGCGGTTCTTGGGGGGTGGGCCGGTTCTACTTCCGTCTGCGGACATCGCCCGGGCGGGTGTTTGATCTGTACTACGATCGGGCGCCCCAGCGTGCCGGCGACCGGGGCGGACATTGGTACCTGTGGCGCGAATGGATCGCCTGACCTCCGAGTCTCAGGATCGCCGACAGGCGCAGGGCGGGCCGGGCTAGGCGGACAGATTCCCGGAAGCTGGGTCGTGAGGCGGGACGGATGCCCCCGCCGGCCACCACGGATTCGTGAGGCAGCAACCTTGAGGCAGGCCGCCGGCCCGGCAACCGCTTTCTATCCAACTCGATGGCCGAGCCTGGCGCCGGCAGGCCGACTAGATGAAGATGATCTGCGCGTCTTCGGTCATGTCCAGGAACTCATTGACCGTCACAATGTCGGCCACGGCATCGATGTAGTCCTCTTTCTTGAGGCCCATCATATCGCCCGTCATCTTGCAGGCGTACAGCTTGGCGCCGCCGTCGACCATCATCTGCAGGTACTCGGGCACTGGAGGCGCGCCGACGCCGGCCATCTTCTTGCGCATCAGCCAGGTGGCGAAGGCCGTCATCCCGGGCAGGATGCCCATCCAATTCGGGATCCCGAGGTTGCCTGTTGGCAGGCCCATCAGCTTCATCTTCATGCTGGTATTGGCCACGGGCGCGATCTCCAGTCGGTGGAAACGCGACTTGGTGATCATATCCATCCCCCAGAACGTGAAGAAGACCATCACGTCGATCCCGTCGCCGAGCGCAGCCCAGCCCATGATCAGCGCCGGGTAGGCCATGTCCAGGTCGCCCTTCGAGCAGATGAATGCCATCTTGCGGTTCTTCTCAGCCATTTTCATTTCTCCCTTGGTTGATGGAATGCAGCGGGCGGCTAGACGCAGCCTTCGGGCTTGCCGAGCCCGGAGATGCGCGCGACCTTCTTGGCCGGTCCCTTCGGGTATAGCGCGAACAGATCCTTGGTGGTGATCCCGGTGCCGGTTGTGATCTGGCGCAGGGTCGGCGCCTTGCCGGAATCCTGGGCGGCCTTGCGGCAGAAGTCGATCACCTGCCAGTGGGCCTCGCTGAGCGGATCGATCGCCTCATCCCGGGCGATCTCGACCGCGATCTCCCGGGCCCACTCGGCCGGGTCGGTCATAAAGCCTTCGTCATTGACTTGAACTGTCCTGCCAGCGATCGTGCGGGTTGCCATGCCCATCCTCCTGATGGTGGATTACGGTCCCTCGACGGGTGTGGTTTCGCCATTGGGCGCAGGGTCAGCCGGGGCTCAGCCCTCCAGCGGCCTGCGGCCGCTCGCGGTCGTCCGCCGGGGCGCCGATGACATGCAGGACGCGCATCGTCAGGGCCAGACCGCGGCGGACAGCCGGGTCGCGCATCTGGCGCAACAGACCGCCGTACGAGACATCGACCGGCTTGTCGATCTCCTGCTCGGCGATCAGGAGCGTGCTTCGAACAAAGCGGAGGATCTCCGGCTGGGTAAGGTCCTTGATGGTGTTCAGGATCAGCACGATGTTGTCACCCAGCAGGCGGACGTCGTCTTCGCTGAATTCGGTCACGATCTGATCGACGATCCGCCCTCCCTGGCGGGCGAGGCGGAAATAGCCCTTGCGCTCCAGCTGATCCAGCGTCTCCACCGCCTGATCAAATACCTGGGGTCCGATCAGCGTGGCTTCGTCGGCCAGGCCCATCACCGCGTCCAGCCGATCCAGCGCCATGACCAGCTTGCGGGTATTTCGTAGCAGGCGCTTGAGCAGGTACAGCAGGTCCTCGAGCTGGAATTCGCTGTCGATCTCCGCCAGCTGGTCGATGGTCAACTGCACCATCTGATTGGCGATTGGAATCAGATCGCGCTTGAGTTCGTCCATTTCCTGCTGGCGGCGCCGCTGTCCTTCCAGCAGGTTGGTCAGATGGTCGAGCTTGGCGTGCAGCAGGGCCAGGTCGTCGAGGGCGAGTGAGGTGTCCATCCCGACCTCTCAGCTCCACTTCCCGGCCATGGTCATCTGGGACTCGAAGGGCAACTCGCCGCCCTTGAGCAGCACGTTCCAGTACACCCAGCGGAAGGTCATCTTGCCCCAGTGGTTGACGGGTGACTCCTGGAGCAGGGAGAACGGCCCGAGGCCGGGGAGCGGATACTTGCCCGGAAGCGGCTCGACGTCGTAATTGAAATCGATCAGGATCCCCTTGTCGAAGCCGGACTCGATGAAGCAGTTGGCGTGGCCATCGAACTTGGGCAGCGGATCCAGGCCCTCCATGTGGCGGAGCATGTTCTCGACCAGGACCTCCAGCATGAAGTGGGCGACCGAGCCCGCCTTCGAGGTGGGGACATCGGCGGCGTCGCCGATCACCCACACGTTCTGCCACTTGATCGACTGCAGGGTGTGCTTGTGGGTTGGCACATAGTTCAGCTCGTTGCCCATCCCGGAACGCTGGATGACGGGCGAACCCATGTTGGTGGGGACACTCACCAGAAGATCGAAGGGGACCTCGCGCTCGTCGTACGAGCGCAGGGCATGCTTCTCGTGGTCGACCTCCATCAGGTTGAAATCCGGCTCCAGCAGGATATTCTTGCGCTGGAGCATATCGCCGAGCATGGCGGAGGCCTTGGGCTTGGTGAATGCGCCCGACAGGGGTGTGGCATACACCAGTTCCACCCGATCGCGCATGCCGCGTTGCTGGAAGTACCAGTCGGCCAGAAAGAGGAACTCCAGCGGCGCCACCGGGCACTTGATTGGCATCTCGACAACATTCAGGACCAGCCGGCCGCCCTTCCAGAACTTAAGGAACCGGCTCAGGGCGACAGCGCCCTCGTGGGTGTAGAAGTCAAAGACGTTCTTGTGCCAGCCGTTGTCGCGCAGCCCAGGGATCTGCTCGGGGTGGATCTGGGTGCCGGTGGCGATCACCAGATAGTCATATTCGATCGTCCGGTTGTCACGGGCCAGGCCAACCCGGTTGGCGTCCGGCTCGATCAATTCGATGTCCGAGATCACGAACTCCGCCGTGGGCGGAAGGAAATCGCGCTTCTTCTTGACCACGTCGCCGGGGGCGTAGATGCCGAAGGGGATGAACAGCAGGCCGGGCTGATAGTAGTGGTTCTCGTCGGCGTCGACGATGATCATCTTCCACTCGGTGGGATCCAGGTGCTGGGACATTTTGTTGGCGACCATCGTGCCGGCGGTTCCGGCTCCCAGGATCAGCAGGGTTTTCATCGGTTCACTCCTCGTCGGACTAGGCGGCTGTCAGCGGCTGGTTGGCGCTATCGGCGAGCTCCGCCTGAGACTTCAGTGACTCGGCCAGCACAGCCCGCATCAGATCGAGCGCCTGGACAACACGCATGTCGGCGACGGCGTAGTAGATCGACTGTCCCTCGCGCTGGGCCTTGACCAGACCCCGTTCGCGCAGCACCTTGAGATGGCGGGAGACGGTGGGCTGGGGCGCGCCCACGGCCTGGGTGAGCTCGGTCACGTTGTGGGGGCCGTCCACCAAGGCATACAACAGCAGGATGCGGGTCGGGTCCGCCAGGCCGGCGCACAGGTGTGAGTGCAGCTGGTGAACCTCCTTGTGGAGCGAGGGCAGCATTTCGCCTCCAATCTTCGCTATATACATATAGCCATATATGTGTCAAGAAGTCTACCCGAGTAGTCCGGTCCGCCTAAGTGGCCGTTGTCACAATAGGAGTATTACAACCGGCAGGATTGGGGACTGAATTAGGCGGAATTGCCAGAGGGGGGCTGATGAACCAGTGAGCACGGCCGGGCGGCAGATGGGGCAGGACCGTCTTAGGGCTAGGCGAGTTTCAGGCGAACAAACGCCCAGGGTGCGCCGAAGGCAATCCACAGTCCCACGGCGGCGTAGTTCACGAACCGCAAGGCTTGCGACAGGTCACCCACGCCGTGCGGTCGCAGGGCTCCCAGGCCGTAGTAGAGGATCATGATCCCCGCCAGCCCGGCGATCAGTCGCAGCAACCGCTGACCCACCGGTCCTGCGGCGCGGAAGCGACCCCAGCGGCGCAGTAGGACTGCGCCCACACCCAGCCCTAACAGGCTGCCGGAGGCGGAGACAATCCCACTCGGGTTCTTGGGGTCGATCGTGGCTTCGTCCGGGAATGCTGCTGCGGCGGCGGCCGTCCACTCGCCGGGCACGATCCGCTCGGCCGTCCGGTCGGCGACCAGCAGCCCGGCCGCCAGCAACCCGAGCGAGAGGATCATGGGTGAGAGCAGCTGCAGCCCCGGCGGCTGGCGGAAGAGCCAGGCCTCGAAGGGGCGTTCCAGCAGCGTGACCACCAGCAGCACGATCGCACCCACCAGCCAACCGCCGATCACGTCGCTGGGGAAATGTACGCCGAGGTACAGTCGGGAGAGGGAGATCGCCAAGATCAATGCGCCAAGCAGGATCCCCCAGGCCATCCGCCGCCGTTGGAGTGCGAGGATGCCCCACACGGCAAGTGCGTTCTGGGCGTGCCCCGACGGCATGCCGAAGGAGCCCTCATGCGCCAGGGCACGCACCTGGTCGCTTACCCAGTACGGCCGCGGCCAGCCAAAGGTCAGTTTCAGGATGTTGTTGATGGAGGCGCTGGTCAGCAGCACCAGACCCATGCGCAGCCCGATCCCGGGGTCCAGGCACCACAGGACGCTGGGCATGATCAAGAGATAGAAGGCCTCGCTGCCCAGAAGGCTGAAGAAGCGCATCGGCACAAACAGCCAATCGCCCAGTGCCTGCAGGCCGACGATCAACGGGATCCCCCACGCCAGCCATGCTTCCATATCGACCTCGCGCTCTCGAGCCGATGGCGGCGCTGCCGGAGGGCATCGCCGGCTGCGACGGTTCCCCTTGTCGGTGGGGGGCGGCCGGCACTCTCAACCGCCCGCCGCTCTCCTTCGATCCGTTCCCGGCCGGAACTCCGGTGGGGTTGGGCGCGATTAAACCCCGCCCGGGCGACCGGCTAGTCGCCGCCGGGGATGCGCTCGACCATCACCACCTCCACCGGGGCCGGGGGCAGGTGGGTGCGTCGCATGTACACAGCCGAGAGGGCGACTCCAAAGGCAATCAGCACTAGCGACACCGGGTAGGGAAGATCCGGCCGGATCTCATACAGCACCCCGGCCAAGGGCGGGGCGGCCACGATCACCAGGGCGCCGACGGTCTCCATCAGGCCGAACGCCATGCCCAACTCGGCCCGCCCGACGAAGCCATCGACCATGGCGATGATCAGGCTTCGGGAGGAACGGAAGCCGCCGGCCAGGAAGTAAGCCAGGGCGAAGGCCGCTGCGGCTGAGGCCTGCCAGAAGAGCAAGACGGAGACGCCGACCAACACCTGGCTGAGCAGGAACGCCGGCACCGTGGACCGCCGGCCGAGGGTCAAATTGAGGATGAGCACACCCAGGGCGTTGAAGGCGCCGAAGGCCCCCAGGGACGAGAGCGACACCGCGTGCAAGTCCTGCAGGTAGTTGGGCGTCAGCGGCCAGCTGAGGTACATCGCAAACATGGCCAGGAAGGCCAGCGGGAGGAAGTGTGCCAGGCGCCGGTTGCGCAGCAGGGGCCGATACCGCTGACCGGGCGCCGAGGCTTCTGGCGGCTGAGCCCGGATCAGCAGGATGAGCACGGTGGAGAAGATGAAGAATACGCCGGCGATGGCGAACAGGGGACGCACCCCCAGGCGCGGCGCCAGCAACCCGCCGATCAGAGGGCCGGCGATGGCGCCCACCGAGTAGCCGGCGTACACCGTGGTCAGGGCGCGAGCCGCCGGCCACTGCCCGCGGCCGCTGGTGATGTACGATGACATTGGGGCCATGACGAAGTTGGTCATGAAGTACATCACCAGCCCAACGGAGAAAATCGGCAGCGTTGAGGCGGCGAACATCACCCAGGTGGCAACCGTCCCCAGGGTCCACGAAACGACCATCATTGCCCGCCGGCTGACGATGTCGGAAAGGGCGCCGGCGGGGATGTGGGTCAGCGCCAGGGCGGCGCCGGCAATCCCGAGAATCCCTCCGATCTGGACAGGGCTCGCCCCCAGCGTCTCCAGGTAGATCGCCAGGAAGTACATGAACATGCCCTCGCCGATCCCCCACAGCAGGAGCGAGGCCGAAACTGTCCGCAGGTCGCGGCTCAAGACGGGGCTCCGGCGTGCCGGGCCACGAATTCGGCGACGCGGGCGAA
>JALHUE010000012.1 GCA_022866145.1 Anaerolineales bacterium
AGCGACCACCTGCTCGGTGATCGAGGTCAGCGCGCCGACTTCCTCCTGCGGCGGGGTTTCGGCAACGGCCATCAGCGTGAGCCCCCCGATCCCCAGCACCGCTACGCTCATGATCCCGATGGCGATCTTCCGCTTGCGCCAGTGGCGGTAGGGGGAACGGTCGATGAAGGGCAGCAGAAGCAGCAACAGCACGGCGGCTGCCGGAACGATCGTCGTGCCAATCCATTCCAGCTGGCCCGGAAAGTACTTGAGCATCTGGAACAGGAACAGGAAGTACCACTCGGGGCGCGGAATGTAGGAGGCGTCGCTCGGATCGGCCGGCAGCTCGCTCTTCACCCCCAGGAATGTCGCCAGGCTGATTAGGAGCAGGAACACGCCGAAGGCGACCAGCATGTCCTTGTATACGATGTCAGGAAAGAACTTCACGCCGTGCTGCTTCTCGGCGGCATAGCGCTCGTCGATCTTCTGGCGCGTCGGGTCGTCCACGGCCGGACCTTTACTCGCCCTCTCTCGGGATGTGACTGATCCCAAGACGGACCACCAGGTACAGGTGGATGCCGACCAGCGCCAGCAATGTCACCGGCAGCATCCAGATGTGGGCGCTAAAGAAGCGCGCCAGGGTCAGGGCACTCAGGCCCTCGCCGCCGCGCAGGATGCGTTCAACGAGCGGGCCGACCAGGGGCACTGTGCCGGCGATTGAGGTCCCGACCGTCGTCGCCCAGTAGGCGCGCTGGTTCCATGGCAGTAGGTAGCCGGTGAATCCCATACCCAGGGTGACCAACAGCAGGAAGACACCAGTCATCCAGGTGATCTCGCGCGGGTATTTGTAGGATCCGTAGAAGAACGTCCGCAGCATATGCAGGAACACCGTCACCACCATCAGCGTCGCCCCCCAGTGGTGGACGCCGCGGATCAGCCAGCCGAAGGCCACTTCATTCATGATGTAGTTGACGCTGTCGTAGGCTTGCTCCGGGTGTGGAACGTAGTAGACGGTCAGGAAGATCCCGGTGACGCCCTGCATCACCGCCAGGAACAGCGTAGCGCTGCCCAGGGTGAAGGCCCAGTTGACCTTGGGGACCTTGCGGTCGAGGGTGGTGGAATAGATTGTGGTCAGGCCGAGCCTGCGGTCGAGCCAGGCATACACCCGGGCGACCATCGGCTAGGCCTCCACCAGGTGAACGTACAGGATTCCCTCTTCGACCTTGTGCTCCACTGCCTGCAGCGGGCGCGGCGGAGGCCCAGAGAGCACGTGGCCGTCCTTGGCGAAGTGTCCATCGTGACAGGGGCAGGTGTAGTCCTGCGGGTCATCCTTCCAGACGACGCGGCAGGCCAGGTGGGTGCACACGTTCGACAGCACCCGGTAGCGCTCATCCGGGCTGCGCAAGACGTACATGCCGTAGCTGGTGGCGGTCGTCTCCCAGCCGATGCGTTCGGCGCGGGAGAAGGTGAACAGCGTTGGCTGGTCGATGGGGATACTCTCGACCGGTCCGAGCGGCACCCAGACGTCGGTTGGGCTGCGTTTGAGGGCGGGCGCCACCAGGTAGCCCACGGCCGGCAGGCCGATTACGGCGGTGATCGTGCCGCCCAGCACAGCCAGCATGCCGGTGACGAACTTGCGGCGGCTAAGACCTCCCGTTTCCTCCGCTCCTGCCATGCCTCTCTCGCTGACGATGGACCGCTCTCGCTCCAGGCCCAAGACTCATGCGATTCTACCAAACCGACCCAGTTTCTCGCGACGCTCAACCGCGCCGCGCCTGCCGTTATAATGAACGCCAGCGGGGGGGTGCCCGGACGCCACACGCCGAGGGAGGAGCCATAGCCGCCAGTCGACCGATCGTCCTGCGACAGGGCTACCGCTACCGGGGCAAGACCGGGATGCTGAACTGGGCGCTGCACCGCATCACCGGCCTGGGCATCGTCCTCTTCGTCGGCCTGCACGTGATCGCAGCCTTCGGCCTGCAGCAGTTCGGCAACGACCTAGCCACGGCCGTGACCGCCTTCTACGAATCCTGGCCCTTCCAGATCTTCGTCTACTTCTGCGTGCTGTTCCACGCCTTCAACGGCACCCGGGTGGCCCTGGTCGACCTGCTCCCGGCCTTGCTGCGCTACCAGCGCGAGCTGTACTGGCTGCAGTGGATCATCTTCCTTCCGGCCTACTTGCTCCCGGTTTTCTTCCTGGTGCAGACCGGCCTGGGGGGCGGCTAAGGGACGGCATGCAGCTTCCGCGCGCCACCCGCAACGCCGGCTCACTCGAATACAGCCTGTGGCTGTTCACCCGGCTTTCCGGAATGGGGTTGATGCTGTTCGCCGCCGTCAGCATGGCCGCCGCCTTCATCCTCGGCGGACGCACGCTGCTCGACCTGCCGGCCATGCTGCGCTGGATGTTCTTCCCCAATCCCAACCACGTGGTCAACAGCGACATCCCGGACGTCACGCTCGGCTGGTCGAACGCCTTCTGGCAGATCCTCGGCTTGCTGATGATCCTGCTGGCCAGCGCCCACGGCTTCAACGGGGTCCGGATGGTGCTCGAAGACTACCTGCGCAGCCCGCTGGCCGTGCTGGTCATGCGCTGGAGTCTGCTGGTGATCTGGCTGGGCTGCCTGATCGTCGCCGTGTACGTGATCCTTGCATCGTGATGCCTGCCATCCATCGGGGAGCGCCGCATGCAGCATGCGTATGATGTGGTGATTGTCGGGGGGGGCGGCGCCGGGCTGATGGCGGCGCTGTACGCCTCCGGCGGCGCCCGCACCGCCGTCCTGAGCAAGCTGTATCCGGTCCGGTCGCACACCGGAACCGCCCAGGGCGGGGTGTGCGCCGCTCTCGGAAACGAGGAAGAGGACAGCCCCGACTGGCACACCTTCGACACCATCAAGGGCAGTGACTACCTGGGCGATCAGGATGCCATCGAATTCATGTGCCATGAGGCCGTGCCCATCATCCATGAGCTGGAGCACATGGGCCTGCCGTTCAACCGCACCCCCGAGGGCAAGATCGCCCAGCGCCGGTTCGGCGGGCACACCAACAACCGCACCGGCCTGCCTGTGCGCCGTGCGTGCTACGCCGCCGACCGCACCGGGCACATGATCCTACAGACCCTGTACCAGCAGTGCATCCGCCGGCAGGTGACCTTCTTCGACGAGTTTCAGGTGCTCGATTTGCTGTTGAACGAGGGTGTTGTGTGCGGCGTGGTCTCGGTGGCGCTGGCCACGGGCGAACTGCACATCTTTCAAGCCAAGTCGGTGATCTTCGCCACCGGCGGCTACGGCCGCGCCTGGGAAATCACATCCAATGCACATTCCTACACCGGCGACGGCATGGCCATCGCCCTGCGGCGCGGCATTCCCTTGCAGGACATGGAGTTCTTCCAGTTTCATCCCACCGGCATCTTCAAGATGGGCATCCTGATCACCGAAGGCGTCCGCGGCGAAGGCGGCGTCCTGCTCAACGACCAGGGCGAACGCTTCATGGAGCGCTACGCCCCCCGGGTGAAAGACCTGGCCTCGCGCGACGTGATCAGCCGGGCGATGTACCTGGAGATGCGCGAAGGCCGCGGCATTGGCGGACGGCGCATGCTGAACCTCGACGTCCGGCCGGAGACGGTCAATCGCTATGCCGCCCTGGACGGACGCACCCGTCCCGATGGGACCGCCTACCGCGTCACCGCCGCCGAGATCCTGGCCAAGGTTCCGGACATTATCGACTTCTGCCGCACCTACCTGGGCGTCGACCCGATCACCCAGCCGATGCCGGTCCAGCCCACGGCCCACTACGCCATGGGGGGCATCCCGACCAACCGCTTTGGCGAGGTGGTCATCGACGCCAGGAACACGGTGCTGCCCGGCTTGTTCGCCGCCGGTGAGTGCGCCTGCGTCTCGGTCCACGGCGCTAACCGGCTCGGCACCAATTCGCTGCTCGACCTGGTGGTCTTCGGCAAGCAGGCGGGCCTGCGGGCTGCAGCCCATGCAACCGATACGCCCTTCACCCCGCTGCCGAAGAACCCAGAGGTCCCGGTGCTCGAGAGCCTGGCGGTGCTGCGCAACGGCGACGGAAGCGAGCGGGCGGGGCTGATCCGGCGCGAAATGCAGGAAACGATGTTCGAACAGGTGGGCGTGTTCCGCACCGCCGAGGGCATGCAGCAGGCGATCGAGAAGCTGGGGGAACTCAAGCAGCGCTACCAGCACATCCGCGTCGACGACAGCGGGGGCGTCTTTAACACCGATCTGCTGGAGGCCTGGGAGCTCGGCTGCCTTCTCGACACGGCCCAAGTAACGGCTGTCGCCGCCATCAAGCGCAAGGAAAGCCGCGGAGCGCATGCCCGCGAGGATTTCCCAAAACGCGACGACAAGAAGTGGCTCAAGCACAGCCTGGCTCGCCTGACCACCGACGGCCTCCAGCTGGGGACCAAGCCGGTGAGAATCACCAAGTACCAGCCCAGGGAACGCACCTACTAGGGCGCCATGAAG
>JALHUE010000013.1 GCA_022866145.1 Anaerolineales bacterium
CCGCACAAGAACTACGAGGAGTTCTACGACCGGCTGTTGGCCGAAGGAATGCAGTTCGTGCGCGGCCGCGTGGCCGAGGTCACGGATGCTGCCCGGCTGCCGGGCGAGCAGGGCATGCTCATCGTGCAATCCGAGGACACGCTCGCCGGCCGCCAGCGCCGCACACCGGTCGACATGGTGGTGCTGATGGGCGCCCTCGAGCCGCGGCACGACGCCCGTGAGACTGCCATCAAGTTCGGCATCTCGTGCAGCATGAACGGCTGGTTCACCGAGCGCCACCCCAAGCTCGATCCGGTGGCCACCATGACCGATGGCGTGTTCATCGCCGGCGTCTGCCAGGGCCCCAAAGACATCCCGGACGCCGTCGCCCAAGGCTCGGCGGCCTCCGCCCGCATCCTGGGCATGATCACCAAGGGCACGGTGCTGATCGAGCCGGTGGTGGCGACGATCCACGAAGAGAACTGCTCCGGCTGCCGCATCTGCAACAACCTTTGCCCGTATAACGCCATCACATTCCTGGACGACAAGGGCGTCAGCTACGTCAACGCCGCACTGTGCAAGGGGTGCGGCACCTGTGTCGCTGCCTGCCCCGCCCAAGCCATCAGCGGCGCCCATTTCAGCAACGAGCAGATCTTCGCCGAAATCGAGGGTTTGCTGTACGACGCCAACGGCGGGAACGGCGCCGGGCCGAAGGTCGAGCCCGCCGTCGTGCTGGCCTAAGGGAGGGACTGAGAGATGAGTGATACCTTCGAGCCCAAGATCGTCGCCTTCCTGTGCAACTGGTGCTCCTACCGGGCGGCCGACCTAGCTGGCACCTCCCGCATCAAGTACGAGCCCAACGTGCGCATGATTCGTGTGATGTGCAGCGGCCGGGTGGACCCGACCTTCGTGCTCAAGGCCTTCGCGCTCGGCGCCGACGGGGTGATGATCGCCGGCTGCCATCCCGGTGAATGCCACTACCTGGAGCAGAACTACAAAGCCATGCGCCGCTATCACCTGCTGCGTCATACCCTGCGCAGCATGGGGATGGAAGAGAACCGGGTCCGGCTCCAATGGGCCTCGGCGGCGGAGGGAGCTCAACTGGCAGTGGCCATCAACGACATGATCGAGAAGGTCCGGGCGCTCGGGCCGTTGAACTGGTCTTCCAACTGGAATGAGAACGGCCATCGGCTGGAAGCGCTGGAGAAGATGGCGCAAGAACACGCCGAAGCCATGGAGGTGCCGGCATGACGGGCAAGCCGAAACTGGCGCTGTACTGGGCGGCTTCGTGCGGCGGGTGCGACATCGCGGTCCTGGCCATCGACGACAAGATCCTTGAGGTCGCCAACCTGTTCGACATCGTGCTGTGGCCGGTGGCCATCGACGCCAAGGTGCGCGACATCGAGAGGCTGGCCGACGGCAGCATCGACGTCTGCCTGTTTAACGGCGGCATCCGCAATAGCGAGCAGGAGTACATGGCCCGCCTACTGCGGGCGAAGGCGAAGGTGCTGGTGGCCTTCGGCTCGTGCGCCCACGAGGGCTGCATCCCCGGCCTGGCCAACGCCAACAGCCGCGACGAGATCTTCCAGTACGTGTACAAGGACAGCCCTTCGGTCGACAACCCGCAGGGGCTCGTCCCTGTGCCGGATTTCGAGGTCCCCGAGGGCACGCTGCACATCCCGGTCTTCTACGACACCCTCAAGACGCTGGACCAGACGGTCCCAGTGGATTACTACCTGCCGGGGTGTCCGCCCGAGGCCGAGAACATCTGGACGGCGGTGCAGGCCGTGGCGGCCGGGTTGGCCGGCGCCCCCCTGCCTCCGACTGGCACGGTACTCGGCGCCCAAACCACGGTCTGCGACGAGTGCAAGCGCACGCGGACGGAGAAGAAGATCAAGGTGTTCAAGCGGGTGTGGGAGATCCTCCCCAACGAGACCGAATGCCTGCTCGAGCAAGGCCTGGTGTGCTGCGGGATTGCCACCCGCGGCGGCTGCGGGGCTCTGTGCCCGGTGGTCAACTCCCCGTGCATTGGCTGCCATGGGCCGAATGAAGGCGTGCAAGACTTCGGCGCCCGCATGATCTCCGCCCTGGCATCGGTCATCGACTCGGACAATCCCGCCGAGATCGACCACATCATCGAACAGGGGATCCCGGATCCCCTGGGAACGTTCTACCGCTTCAGCCTGGCCCACAGCCTGCTGCGGCGCACCAAGCTCGGCAACGGGAACGGCGCCGCCCAACACGCCGCCGTGCCCGCTGGGCGAACTGCCTGATGCTGGAGGTGGATGGATGAAGCGAATCTCAATCGACCCGGTTACTCGGCTGGAAGGCCACGGCAAGATCGACATCTTCCTGGACGAAAAGGGAGATGTCGCCAACGCCTACTTCCAGATTCCCGAGCTGCGCGGCTTCGAGGTGTTCTGCGTCGGCCGCCAGGCCGAGGATATGCCCAACCTGACCGACCGCATCTGCGGCGTGTGCCCCGAGGCGCATCACATGGCGGCCAGCAAGGCGCTCGACGCCGTGTTCCATGTCGAGCCGCCGCCGGCCGGCAAGAAGCTGCGCGAGTTGATGTACAGCATCTTCTTCGCCACCGACCACACCACCCACTTCTATGCCCTGGGTGGGCCGGATTTCATCGTCGGGCCAGACGCTCCGGCGGCGGAGCGCAACATCCTTGGGGTGGTGGCAAAGGTCGGAATGGAAGTGGCCGGCAAGGTGCTCAAGATGCGCCGCGATGGCCACAACCTGATCCAGCTTATGGCCGGCCGGCGCGTCCAGCCCAACTGGGGCGTGCCCGGCGGGGTCAGCCGCGGCATCAATGAGGAGCAGCGCCGCGAGATCGAGCTGCGCGGGCGTGAGGCCATCGATTTCGCCCTGTTCTCCATCCAAGCCTTCAAGGACATCGTCCTGGGCAACAAGGCCTATGTCGACCTGATCGTGGGCGACATCTACACTCACAAGACCTACTCGATGGGCATGGTCGACGCCAACAACAAGGTCAACTTCTACGACGGCAAGGTCCGGATCGTCGATCCTGACGGGGTCGAGCTGCTGAAGTACTCCCCCAACGAATACCTCGACGTCATCGCCGAACACGTCGAGCCCTGGACCTACCTGAAATTCCCGTATCTCAAGAAGGTGGGCTGGAAGGGGCTCGTCGATGGCAAGGACTCCGGGGTCTACAAGGCCACCCCGCTCTCACGGCTTAACGCCAGCGACGGGATGGCTACGCCCAAGGCCCAGGCGGCCTACGAGGAGTTCTTCAAGACGCTGGGCGGCAAGCCCGTACACCACACGCTGGCCACCCACTGGGCCCGCCTGGTCGAGCTGCTGTACGCCACCGAACGCTGGGTTGAGCTGGCGACCGACCCCGAGATCACCAGCCCGAACTTCCGCACCCTGCCGACCGCCACGCCGGACGAGGGCGTGGGCATCGTCGAGGCCCCGCGCGGCACGCTGACCCACCACTACAAAACGGACAGCCGTGGGATTCTGACCGAGGTCAACCTGGTGGTGGGTACAACCAACAACTACGCCCCGATCTCGATGTCGGTCAAAAAGGCCGCCCAGGGGTTGATCAAGAAGGGAGTGGTGAACGAGGGATTGCTGAACATGGTCGAGATGGCGTTCCGGGCCTACGATCCATGCTTCGGCTGCGCCACGCACAGCCTCCCAGGGCAGATGCCGCTGGTAGTTCGGCTTCTGGCACCGGACGGCGAAGTCATCCGCCAGTTGACCCAGAACCTGGACGGCTGAGAGGCCCTGGTCGGCCGGATGCGCACCCTCGTCCTCGGCCTCGGCAACCCGATTCTGCGGGACGACAGCGTCGGCCTGCGGGTCGTGCGGCAGGTCGCGGCCGCGGTTGGGGCAGCCGCGGACCTGGACGTGTCCGAGGACTACCACGGCGGGCTGCGGCTGATGGAGCGATTGGTGGGCTACGACCGGGCGGTGATCATCGACGCCATCCAGAGCGGCGCCCCCCCCGGGAGCCTGATCCGGCTCGGGGTAGAGGACCGTCCAACGCAGCGCAGCGCTTCGACGCATGATGTCAACCTGCCGACGGCGCTGGCCCTCGGCCGGCAGGCCGGGGCGCATTTGCCGCCTCCAGACCAGATCACAATCATCGCCGTCGAGGCGCAGGACGTGCTATCATTCGGCGAAACTCTGACCCCGGAAGTCGAACGCGCGATCCCCCTGGCCACGCAGGCGGTCCTGCAGCTGTTGGGATTGGAGAAGGAGAGTGCCTGAATGATCTCGCCGGAAACCCTGCGCCGCTACCCGTACTTCGCCGGCCTGCCCGAGGAGGCCCTCAAACAAGTGGCGATGCTCAGCGAGCAACGCCCCTTCAAGGCCGGTGAGCATTTGTTCGAGGAGAGCGCGGCTTACAAGGCCGGGGCCCGCCTGTACGAGAAGGGGCAGGAAGCCAAGGAACTGATGATCCTGGTCTCCGGCGAGGTCGACCTCGTAACTGAGCTCAGCGGGGGGAAAGAAGCGGTCGTGGCCTCGCTCGTCCCCGGCGACCTGATGGCCGAGTCGTCGATGGTGGAGCCGTATCAACTCAGCGTGGGAGGGGTTGCGACCCGCGAGGGAAGCCTGATCGTGATCGACGCCGTCCGCCTGCGGAACCTGTGCCAGTCGGACCCGGCCGTCGGCTACCTGGTCATCCTCCAGATCGCCCGTCTGCTGCTGGATCGGCTTCAAAGCACCCAGGTGCAGTTGGCCGCCAACCCCTGAGACCTTCGGGCTGGGTCGCCGTTGCATCTCCTTCGCCGCCTGCCTAGAATCTGGCAGGCGGTGGTTGTTTGTCAGGGCTCGCGGCGCCGGGCTTGCCGGCCCTTGACTGGAGGAAGAATGTCAAACCAAGAGACCCGAGTTGGATTCATCGGCATTGGTGCGATGGGCACGCCGATGTCGCACAACATCTTGAAGGCCGGATTCCCTCTTACGGTCTATGATCGCCTGCCCGGAAGGACAGAGCCGTTCGCCGCTCGGGGTGTGCCGGTCGCTACCAGCTGTGCAGAGACCGCCAGTCTGTCGGACGTGGTCATCACCATGATCGGCCAGGTGGCGGAAGAACTGGAGGTCGTGCTGGGGCCGGGCGGCGTGCTCGAGGGCGCGCACCCTGGCCTGGTGCTGATCGACTCGAGCACGGTGGGGATCGTCGCCTCCAAGAGAATGGCTGCGGCTTCGGCCGAAAAGGGAGTCGCCTTCCTGGACGCCACCGTTTCGGGCTCAACCGGTCCGGCGAAGGAAGGCACGTTGGCCTTCATGGTCGGCGGAGAGCGCACCGCCCTCGATGTGGCCGAGCCGGTCTTGCGCGCCATGGGCGACCGGATCTACCATGTAGGACCCAACGGTGCCGGCAGCGCCATGAAAGTGATCGTCAACTTGATGATCGGCATGACCGTCCTGACGCTGGCGGAGACGCTAACCTTGGGTCGCCAGGCCGGCCTCGACCCGAGCCAGATGCTCGAGATCCTTGGCCAAACCGCCGTCAGTTCGCCGCACCTCAAGAACAAGGGGCGGATGATGATCGAGCGGCAGTTCGAGCCCGCCTTCGCCCTGAAGTACATGCACAAGGACTTCGACCTGATTATGGAAGCCGCGCATGAGCTGAGGACGCCCCTGTTCACCAGCGCCATCGCCCACCAGGTGTATACGGCCGCCAACCTCGCCGGCTATGGCGATCTCGACTACTCGGCGGTGGTGCGTTTTCTCGAGGACACGGCCAGGATGAGTCCGGCCGCCGGATAGCGCCGCGAGCGGCAAGATCGCCCACTCTTTGCTGAGAGAACTGAACGGGGGACGGACGCCTTTGCCTCTTCGAAGGCCGTTGAGGTGAGACTGGCCGGAGCCCGGCTGGCAGCAGCCGTGCTGATCCTCGCCTCGATGGACGGAACATAATCGCCTCCGGCCCCCGTGCCGAGTCCGCCGGTCCGAGAGTCCCGGTAGCGCCATGAGAGGTTAAACCGGGCCTCTCTCCCGCAGGATTTCATCTCGGTCCCGAAGCCGGAAAGCCCAAGATCACCCCCCGAGATCCCGGCCGCTAGGGCGCTATCTCCTTCGTCATCGATGGCCAGGCACTCGTCCGCATCCAATGCGACAGCGGGGCCCTGTTGGCGCCTGCCTCGACCCGCTGGCCGAGCAGAGTATTGCCCGCACGTTTGTCGAACACGTGTTGGCTCGTGTCCCGACCCTCGGTCTGAGCGGATGACGGCAGGGGAGATCGGTGCCGCCTAGATTGTGTGTGCTCCATCGCAGGGGCGGCAGTGGGGTGCGCCTCCCTCCGCCCTCCACCGTCCCACCAGTGTGTCTCAGTCTCTCCCCCTCTTTACCCCGGATGCGCGAATTGAGACATGGGTTATCCTATTACCCGTTGGAGCTGCTCTGTACCTTCACCGCCCAAGGAGGCAAGAATGGACTTCGGATCGGTCAATTGGCTGGCTGTGGTCGCCTGTGTCGTCGTCAGTATGATCAGCGGCACGCTCTGGTACAACCCGCGGACGTTCTTCCCTGTCTGGTGGAAAGGCATCGGCAAGAAGGAAGGCGATGTCCCAGGCATGGCCGGCGCGATGGGCATCACCTGGGCCCTGACGGTGTTGGCCTCGCTGGTCCAGGCTGTGTTCATGGCGTTGGCGGTGAACGCTCTGGGGAGCCTGATGGGTGGGCCAAGCCTGACCACCGGGGCGACAATTGGCTTCTTGATCTGGCTGGGCTTCATCGCCCCCACATACCTTGTCAACAAGCTGTTCGCCGGGCACGGGCTCAAGGTCTGGGCGATCGAAGCCGGCAACCACCTGGTCAACTTCGTCCTGTTCGGGGCCATTCTGGGCGCCTGGCGCTAGAGCGTGCCCTCCAATCCGGCGGGCAGGCATCCACCCGGTTCGAGCACCCTTCGCTTCGGCCGACACCAAGGGTGGAAGCGACAGGTGCTGGCAAGCCCCAACCCAACTGCGCACGGGGAAGGACACTCCATTGGGCCTGCCCACGGCTACGCTGGCCAGGCCGGCGCGGCATCCCCGCGTGATTGTCCGCGATGGAAAACGCCCGGGCCTTGATTCCCCGGGACCAGACATCAACCGACTCGTGATGTCTCGTGAGCTCTAGGGCAGTCTCGGCCCGGCCTCGACCACCTCTGGCGGGCAGCCATCGGCGAACTTGTGGAAGTTGTCGATGAAGCGCGCGCCCAACTCGCGGTACTTCTGCAGGTACGCCTCCTGGCTCGACCAGGAGGCGCCAGGATCCAGCACGCTGGCCGGCACGCCATCACAGCTGCGCGGTACATCGAAGCCGAACACCGGGTCGCGCCAGTACTCCACCTCCGACAGCTTTCCACTCAAGGCGGCATTGAGCAGCGCCCGGGTGTAGCCGATGCTGATGCGTTTGCCGATTCCGTACGGACCCCCCACCCAGCCGGTGTTGACCAGCCAGCACGTGACATCGTGGCGTAGGATTTTGCGCCTGAGCAAGTCGGCGTAGGCCATCGGATGGTGAACCATGAAGGGCGCGCCAAAGCAGGCGCTGAACGTGATCTCCGGCTCTTCCCGCAGGCCGATTTCGGTTCCGGCGATCTTGGCGGTGTAGCCGGAGATAAACTGGTACAGGGCTTGATCCGGCGTCAGGCGGGCCACGGGCGGCATGACCCCCGAGGCATCGCAGGTGAGCAAGACAATGCTCTTCGGATGTCCAGCGCGCTTCTCCGGCACGGCGTTCGGGATGAAATTGAGCGGATACGAAGCCCGGGTGTTCTCGGTGAGCGTCTCGTCATCCAGGTCGATCTTGCGCGTCACCGGGTCATAAACCACGTTCTCCAGGATCGTTCCGAAGCGACGGGTGCAGGCGGTGATCTGAGGCTCGGCGCTGGGCGAGAGCTGGATCACCTTGGCATAGCAGCCGGCCTCGAAATTGAACACCCCCTCGTCGCTCCAACCGTGCTCGTCATCGCCGATCAGCTGGCGCGACGGATCCGCCGAGAGCGTCGTCTTGCCGGTGCCGGAAAGCCCGAAGAACAGGGCCACATCGCCGGCCGGACCGACATTCGCCGAACAGTGCATCGGCATCACGCCCTGCAGCGGGAGCAGGTAGTTCATCACGGTGAAGATGGATTTCTTGATCTCCCCTCCGTAGGCGGTGTTCCCGATCAGGCACAGCCGCTGCTCGAAGTTGACGACGATGAAGGTGTCGCTGCTCGTGCTGTCGATCTGCGGCAGGGCTCGGAAGGACGGAACTGCGATCACCGTGAAGTCCGGAACATGCTGCTTGTACTCATCAGCCGTTTCGGGCAGGAGGAACATCGTGCGGGCGAACAGGCTGTGCCAGGCGTGCTCGGTGATCACTCGCAGCGGCAAACGATAGGCGGGATCGGCGCCGGCGAAGCAGTCCTGGACAAACACATCTCGCCCCTGCAGATACCCTTGCAGCCGGAAGTACAGCTCGTCGAAGGCCGCCGGGCTGAAGGGCCGGTTGTACTGTCCCCACCACACCTGCTCCCGGCTGCTGTCTTCGGAGACAATGTACTTGTCGGATGCGGCGCGGGCAGTGTGCTTGCCGGTGTCCACGACAAGCGGGCCGGACTGAGTCAGCTGCCCCTCGCGGCGGAACAACGCTTCTTCAACCAGAGCCTCGGTCGGCAGATTCCAGTACACCTGGTTCAGGTTGGCCAGACCCATGCTTTCGAGCCCAAAGTCGCTCTTCAGGACGCCTGCCTGTGCCTGGGCCGGGGTGCGGATGGAGAGCAAGTTGTTCATAGCCAGTCCCTGACCAGCTTGCGGTCGCCGATGTAGATCTCATTGGGCGAGGCAGGATCCAAGGCCCATTTCATCCTGGCAATCCCCTCCGTGAGGTCCTTGATGGTGCCCGAGAAGCTCAGGCGCAGATACCCCTCCATGCCAAACTCCTTTCCGGGCACCGTCACCACCAGCGCCTTCTTCAGCAGGAAGTCGGCCAGGGCCACCGAGTCGTGGTTGTAGGCCCGAAAGTCCGGCAGGGCGTAGAACGTCCCCTCCGGCCGGATGGTGCGCACACCGGTAAAGGATGACATTTCCTGCATCACCACATCGCGGTTGTTCTGCATGTTCAGGCGCAGGCTCTCCACCACGTTCTGCACGCCGTTAAGGGCGCCTTCGGCCGCTGCCTGCAGTAGCGGCGAAGGGCAAGACGTCGTTTGGGCCTGCACGTTGGTCATGATCTCCACCAGTTTGCGCGGGCCAACCGTCCATCCGATGCGGAAGCCGGTCATTCCATACAGCTTCGAGATTCCGTTGACGACCAGGATGCGGGAGTTCTCGACATCCTGCTTCGTGTAGCGGTAAGCGGGCGGCGCGGTGCGGCCGTCGAACACCAGCCGGTGGTAGATGTCATCCATGATCAGGTATATCCCGCGCTGCTCACAGATCTTGACGATGGCCGCCAGGAACTCCTCGTGGAAGACCATGCCCGAGGGATTGTTGGGACTGTTGACGATGATCGCCCGAGTGTAGGAGGTGATCGCCGCCTCAACATCCTGGATGCGGGGGTGGAAGGTGCCGTCCTCGGGCACCACTATCACCGGAATGGCGTACACCATCTTGACCATCTCGGGGTAGCTCACCCAATAGGGGGCCAGGAGAATCACCTCGTCCTGGGGGTTGAGTAGGGTATACAGCAAGTTGAACAACGCCTGCTTGGCCCCCGTCGAGACGATCACGTTTTCGGGTGCGACCAGACGACCGTAGTTGTCCTCGGTATAGCGGATGATGGCCTTTTTCAATGAGGGCAAGCCATCGGTCGGCGTGTACTTGACCTCGCCCTTGCTCAGGTGGCTGGCCGAACTCAGGATGGCCGAGATCGGCGTGCGGTTCTTGGGCTCGCCGATCCCAAGGTGGATTACGGGTTGTCCCCGCTCGCGCAACAGGCGCGCTTCCTCGTTCAACCTCAGAGTCGGGGAATCGACGATCTCACGCGCGCGTCGGCTTAGGGTCATCCACAGCTCCTGACGGTTGCCTCGTCCTGTCGCTTGCTGGCTCTGGGGCCTGCATGTGATTATATCCAGCCGGTCAGGGACACGCCCTCCATCCCTGCGGCCTTACCCCGCCGCCAAATGGTACACTCGGCCCGCAATGCCCCGGCCGCTGGCGATCTCTGAGCGTACCCTAGGCGCCTACCGACGACGCACCTTCCGCACGGGTCGTGGCCAGCGCCTGCGCACCCCCCAAGAGGCTGTGCAGTTTGTGCGTGAGCGCGGCTTCGTACACTTCTGGCCGATCCAGGGCGTCGATCTGCCAAGCTTGTGGACCGCCGTCGCCGGCGACCGGCCGGTGGCCGAGTTTCACGATGACCCTGGCCACGTCACCTGGGGCTGGAAGGACTCGCTGCTGGGCGCCCGCAAGTGGCACTACGCCAAGCTCCTGCGCGGCAAGGCTACCCTCGTCAGCCTGCCCACCCTGCCCCACTTCTACGCCCTGTCCGACCGGCTGGGCGACCTGGATGATTATGTCCTGGCCTACGAATCCGGCCGCATCTCGCGCGAGGCCAGGCTTGTCGCCGATGGGCTGCTACGTCACGGGGCGCAGCACACCCTTCAGCTGCGCGCCGCCTCGCACCTGGATGCGGCCAGCTCGAAATCGCGCTTCGAGAAGGCGCTGGTCGAGCTGCAACGCGGGCTGTGGATCTTGCCCATCGGCGTGGCGCAGGCCGGCAGCTGGAACTACGCCTTCATCTACGAGATGGTCGACCGCTGGTATCCGGGGCTCCTCGACCAGGCTCGCCCGCTGTCCCTCGAGCAGGCCCGGGCCCATCTGGCGCGGCGGCTGCTCGACTCGGTCGGCATCGCAACCCCGCTCGCGTTCCAGCGGCTGTTCCGCTGGACGCCGGCCGCCGTGCAGCAGGCGCTGGACGATCTGCGACAGGCCCGGGCCGGGCTGCCACTGGACGATGGGCGCTGGGCCAGCCGGCGCCTGCTTCGGGCGACCTGACCAGCGCCGCGGCCGCTCCGCCCAGGCCCCTACTGCCCGGCCGAGACCGGGATCAGGGGAGCCTCCCGCACCGGTCGTGCGTGGCGGGTGTAGTCGGGCAGCAGGATCGGGGAGGGCCTCCCGCCGCTGAGCCCGGACTGGCTTCGCTCCTGTTCCCATGCCTGCAGGTGCTGCAGCGTTCGCTCGCCAAGCTCCACGCTGTGGCTGTAGGCCGCCGCGGCCCTGCCGGTGCGGCGGCCGTAAACCGTGATCTCCAGCAGGGAGTTGCCCATCAGTCGGTTCTCGCCGTGTACGCCGCCGCAAACCTCGCCCGCCGAGAACAGCCCGGGGACACCGGTGGCGCCATGCGCATCGTGGGCCACACCGCCGTTCTGGAAATGCAGCGTCGGATACACCAGGATGGGTTGGCGGGTCATGTCGATCCCGAAGTTCTTGAACTGGCGCACCATCGCCGGCAGCCCACGCTCAATCGTACCGGGGCCATGGGTCAGGTCAATCATCGGCGAATCCAACCACACTCCCAGCTGGCCGGTGTGGGCCGCGACGCCGTTCCCCCGCTCAGAACATTCGCGGATGAAGGCAGCCGCCTCCACGTCTCGCGTTTCCAGCGGGTATACGAACTGCTCGCCGTGTACGTTGCACACCTGGGCCCCCAGGCCGCGCACTTTTTCGGTGACTAGCTGGCCGAGGATCTGCTCCGGGAAGGCGGCGCCGGTTGGGTGGTACTGCATTGTGTGCATGAAGGCCAGATGGGCGCCGGCGCGGTAGGCCAGCACAACCCCGTCGCCGGTGGCGCCGTAGTGGTTGGTCGTCGGGAACCCCTGATAGTGCAGCCTCCCGCCTCCGCCGGTGGCGAGCACGACCGCCTTCGCCCCGATCACTCGGTACTCGCGCGTCTCGAGATCAAGGAGCACGGCGCCGGTCACCCGCCCGGCGGCATCGGTGAGCAGCTCTACCGCAGGGTTGAACTCGAGGGCCTGGATTCGATCGGCCCGACTGCGCACTTCATCCCGCAGGACGCGCATGATCTCCGCCCCGGAGTAGTCGCGGGCCGAGTGCATCCGCTTGCGGGAGGTCCCTCCGCCGTGCACGGTGTTCATCGTCCCGTCGGGGAGTTTGTCGAACATCACACCCAGTTCTTCCAGCCAGCGGATCACCGACGGGGCATCGGTCACCATGGCTTCCACCAGGTCCGGCACATTGGTGTAGTGCCCGCCGCCGACGACGTCCAGGTAGTGAATGGCCGGCGAGTCGTCCGGCTTGTCGGCGGCCTGGATCCCGCCCTGGGCCATCATCGTATTGGCGTCGCCGAATCTCAGCTTGGTGGCCAGCACGACCTGGCTTCCATTTTCAGATGCCAGCAGCGCTGCACTGGCGCCTGCCCCGCCTCCGCCGATCACCAGGACATCGCAAACCAGGTCAGGCGCGCCGAGGTGGAAGGCCGCTGGGTCGATCTGCGGCGGGGCCTCCAGGACATCCGCCATTTCCAGCGGCGTTCGGGCGCCCTTGCTCCGGCCGATCCGAATCTCCCGCATCGCCTGCTCGATGTAGTCCGGATGGAACCGGCGCAGAACGTCCTGGCGCTCATCCGGCGACATTCGCGGGAA
>JALHUE010000014.1 GCA_022866145.1 Anaerolineales bacterium
AATCCGTTCAGTAGCCAATGCCTCGTTCCCTTGAAGCCGGGCAAGTCGCCCTGCTGCATCCACCACTGTGGGATCGTTCCCTCCAAGGGCAAGCGCCACCCGCATGTGTTCCGTGGCGGCAACGCTGTTTCCCGCTTCCTGTTCCGCGATCGACAGGCCAGCATGCGCCATCGCGCTCATGGGCTCAGCGCGGGTGGCGTCCCGGAAGAGGGACAGCGCGCCGTCAGGATCAGAGGACAACTCTGCCCAGGCCGCGTATGTCGGCGACAGGGCGCCGATGCCTGCCAGATGGTCGGCTTCCGCCAGCAAGGCGGCGTTCCACCCTCGGGATCCAACGACTCCAAGCCGCAGAGCCAGCCACGGGTCGGCCTGGATCGCTTTGCGATATGCAGCGACAGCCGCATCGTCATTGGAGGCTGCCTCCTGATACAGCCCCAGGTTGAGGGCCAGAACCGCATTGCCAGGCGCAGCCTCGGAGGCGACCCCCATGTGAGCGATCGCGTCCGTCTTCCGTCCCGACGACCACTCGAGCGCAGCCAGGTTGGCCCAGTGAACTGGCCATGCTGGATCCATCTCAAGCGCAGAGCGATAGATGGAGATTGCGGACTCTAGCGCCTCGAGGTCGCCGCTTGAGGAGGCCAGATTGGCCAGTGCCAACCCGCATTGAAAGGAGTACAGCGTGTTCTGTGGCTGGGTCCTCGCCGCCGAGCAGAGCTCGGTGGCCGCCACCTGCCACTGACCAGCCCTGCCGGACGCCACGCCCCGCCAATAGATCTGCCCTCCGCGCAGCACCAGTGCGCTGCCGACAACGTACAGCGCCAAGGCGATTAGGCTGCCAGCCATCGCCAGCGTGCGGCTCACTGTGAATCGATCCCTCCCGGTGAGGTAGCGGAGAACGAGCGCCAAGACAACAAGAAACGCGGCTGTATAGACGGCTGACTCAAAGAGGAAGTCTGCCACGTGATGCAGAGAGGCTGCCAGAAGTCCTCCAATGTACGCAGAAAGCATGATTCGATCTGAACGTGAAGGCCCAGGCCATGCATGAAGCAACGCGCGAACCACCTCGACGCTGGCCCAGAGAACCACGAGTACCCCGATGAAGCCGGTCTCTGCGGCCACCTGAAGGAGGGCGTTATGTGCGTGGCTGGTCGCGAATCCAGGCGGGATCCCTGTCTGCACGGCAAAGAGAACAGGAAACGATCCTATCCCGTGTCCCGCTAGCGGGGAACTGGCGATGATCTGAAGAGCAGGTCGCCAGATTTGAGCGCGGGGTGATTGGAGCGAGGCGTGGCCCGGGGTTAGTTGGGATCGCTGCAGCAGGTAAATCATGCCTGCCACAACCAGAACGACCGTTGTCAGGACAATGAGGGCTCCGCCGGCAAGCGAGCGCAGGCTGCGGGAGCGCGGGACAAGCCGTCGTCCGTATGAGAGCAGAAACGTGGCTCCCAGCCCTGCCAGGCAGGCCAGCCATCCGCTTCTTGAGGATGTGAGATACAGCCCGGCTAGCAGCAGGATCCCAAGGGCGGTCCAACCTGCGATTCTACGTCGACGGTCAGCATCGAGAACGCGGCCCAGGATCAAGGGGAGGATAATGCAGAGGAAGCCTGCCAGGACATTCGGGTGACCCAGCACGAGGCCCGTTGCCCGATAGCCGATCGGCGGTGCGGATAACCACACCCCGCTCCCCCTCCACCAGTTGACATACCACACTGCCCACAAGGCGAGTTCGAGTACTACGAAAACCACACCGAACGTGAACAGAGCGTTTTCCCAGATCCGTGGCTTCCATCCCCCGGATAGTCCGTCGGAGACAATCAGGAATCCTGTCACGAGGACTAATGCCGTGAGCGCGCGCTCCAGCCCGGCAAGGGGGAGCGGGGATTTCCAGACAAGGAGGAAGCACCAAGCGACGAAGACAACAATAGGTATGGCCGGACGCGGCCATAGAATGGGACGCCTCGAACGCATTCTGCGGACGATCCATGCCGCCAGGGCAGACGCAGCAACCACCACGGCCACAGTCCGGAGCGTGGGTTGGGGTGTGCTGTAGCCCACCAGGAAGAACAGGAAGAAACAGACGGCCGCGAGGTATTGGATCGTATCGCGATCCTGCCGGATCATCCCGCCTCCAACCCCGTCCGAGTCGGGGCGAGGTCGATCGCGTGGTGGCGGGCCAACCTGCGGCGGATTGACTGACGAGCAGATGATCGGATAGACGTGTCGATAGGGGCGAGACGGTGGCCGATCATCTGGCGCGTACGCCCGAGAAGCGCGACTGCGTTCCCGTTGCTCAGCACCCTGCGTGAGGGGAGGGGCCCGGGTGTCATCCTTGCGCG
>JALHUE010000015.1 GCA_022866145.1 Anaerolineales bacterium
GATCGTGAAGGAGGAGCTGACTCCGCCGCAGCGGCCAGGCGCGTCTGGCGCTCGTGCCTGGGCGCAGGCCCAGGCTCCACAATCGGCTCCCCCGAAGCGGCACTCAGGTCTTGTCGCGGAGCATGGCGAGCCATCGAGCCAGGACGCCAGGACGCCAGGATGGAGGCCTCGTTCACAGCAATCGCGGGAGCGGGGCCTTTCGCTCACCAGCCGCTCGGATCCAGCCCGTCCCGAACGCCAGGTCTTGAGGTGACCAGGTGATGGGGAACGACGGACAGGCGTCTGCTCCAGGGGCGGAAAGCGCTCCCCAGACGTGGCACCTGGCATTCCTGCTCGTCTTGGGGTGGGTGGCCCGGTATTGGCACATCCTGGGTTTCGGTTGGTATGAGGACGATCTCACGATCATCCCGGCTGCGGTCGAGATGAATGCCCGGCAACTGTGGGAACATGTGTTTGTCTACATCACCCACTTGTACGGCCATGGCCGACCCCTTTCCGACAGCCTGATCTACGTCCTCTCCAACTTCGGCTACCGTCTGGCGGGAATCCCTGGCATTTATCTTGTCGGCTATGTCATCTTCGCCGGCAACATCCTATTGTTCTATTTCCTCATGCGCAGGGTGGGAGGGGCGACGCTGGCCTTCCTGGCCGCGTTGGCCTACGTGCTGTTCTCGGCCGACACGACCCAGGCGTTCCACACCCACTCCCTTGGGGCACAGCCCTCGATCACGCTCTTGCTGATCGCCTTCCATCTGTACCTCTCGGACCATCGCATTGCGGCCTATCTCGTGGCCGGAGTGATCCTCTTCTCCTATGAGTCGCCCTTCATGGTCTTCCTGGCTGCCCCGCTCCTGGCGGATCGCCCGTGGCGGAGGACGTGGAGACCCCTGTTTGCACATGGCATGATCTTGTTTGCCATGTTGGCGGGCGCGACCGCGATCCGGGTCGCAATCGGCGAGGAGCGGGTCACGGAGATCGGCTTCCCGGCCGTGCTTGTCGTCCCGCTGACCCACATGCTCCAGGGCCCGCTGGTCAGTCTCGGCACATACGCCTACCGACCGATTCAAGCTCTGCTGGGGGCTCCCCTGCAGGGATTCTTGTTCGGCTTGGCCACGGTTGCGGCGGTGGCGTTGCTGGTGAGGCGCCTGCCATCGTCCGCCGGTGTACCGGTCCGGCGGTTCCTCGGAGACCTCCGCCATGCCCGACAGACGGTTGAAGCTTCGCCGCCCTCGGCGAGGCTGCTTCGTCTCCTGGTGGCGGGGCTGATCATGCTCATGATGGCGTACCCGCTGACCTTCACAGTTCGGGCGTACGCCATTAGCGGGCGGGACACCCGGGTGCACCTGGCAGCCGCCGTAGGTGCTGCGGTGGTTGTCGGGGTAGGCCTGGTTCTGCTCCTGGCCCTGGCGGAGTCCTTTCGCCGCCGGGCCGTGGCTGAAGTGCTCATCGGCCTGTTGGCTGGCCTCCTGGTCGCCTACGGATTCATGATTCAACAGGATTATCGGCGGGCCTGGGCCTACCAGCAGGAGCTTTGGACCCGTGTGCTCGAGCTGGTTCCCGATCTCGAAGAGGGGACGACCATCCTTGTCGACCCAGGCGCCCTCACGGATGTCCGCCA
>JALHUE010000016.1 GCA_022866145.1 Anaerolineales bacterium
AGGTTGCGCAGGTCACGGCGCATCACGGCGAAGTCCTTGACGACGATCGCCCACACTGGCGATCCCCGTCCGGTCCGCCGCCGGGCGCCCGCCGCGAGGCGCTTGGCCGGCCGCCGCCTACGCGTGCTGGCCACCGAGACGCTCGCCCAGCCGCTGTAGTACAGCCGCTCCGAGAGCACCAGCGCCCCTCCGAAGACGGCGGCGCACAGGAGCAGCACGCCCAGCAGCATGCCACCCCCGAGCCACTCACCCTGCCCGACTCGAACCAGGCCGCGCCCGGCCCACGCCACCGGCGACCATGGGGTATCGAAGCGAGACACCAGCCTCGCCGCCTGCTGCAGCTGAGCTTCCTCCATGTTCGACATGCGCGCGAACTGACCCGACTGCGAGCATAAGATGGTGAACACGGCGCCAACAAAGCCGAGGATCTCGGCTGCCCGGCGCGCCGGGAAGACGTGCACCACGCCCATCACCAGCATGCCGGCCAGCCCGGCGGCAGCCAGCGCCAGCGCCACGAGGGACAGGATCACGAGCGGATAGTAGAGGAGGTTGTAGCCTTCGGCCGACCCCAGCCCAAAGAGCACCGGCAGCGCCAGCAGCGAAATCAGGGCCAGGTTGGGGACGATCGCCTGCAGCAGCTTGCTCAGGAACACGGCGCGGATCGGCACCGGGGCGGCGAGAAGGAAGTCCATGTCGCCCGCCAGGTAAAGCGCCTGCAGCAGCAGGCCGAAGCTGGTCAGCAGGATGGTCAGGAAGGCGACGCCCATCAACATGACCGGGATGCTCTCAGTCAGATCCGGCATGTTGGGCAGGAGGCGCAGGAACTCTTCCGAGCGGATCAAGCCGAGCACCATCCGGCTGACAAAGAACATCATCATCATCAAGCCGGCCAAGGCGACCGCCGTGACAATGCGGGCGATGCGATTGCGGGTCTTGCCGCGCCGGAAACCGTTGAACCAGAGGAGCAGCTGCAGACGCAGCAGCTTCCAGGTGGCGGGGAGCAGGCGGGCGTCGATCTCGCTCGCTCCGTCTCGCTCCGTGGAGATGGCCGTCGACGTCATGCTGGCCTACTTGAGCACGTCAGCGATCTCGGCATACTCGGCGCCGCCGGTCAGGGTGAGGAAGATGTCCTCCAGGCGGCTCTCGCCTGTGCCGACACTGCGCAGCTCGTCCATGGTGCCGGCGGCGATCAAGCGACCCTGGTTGATGATGCCGATGCGGTCACACATGCGCTCGGCGATCTCGAGGATGTGCGTCGACAGAAACACCGCCGCCCCGCGGTCCGCCAGCTGGCGCAGAATGTCCTTGATCAGGCGCGCCGACTTGGGGTCGAGGCCGACGGTCGGCTCGTCGAGCACCAGGACCTTCGGGTCGTGCACCAGCGCCGCCGCCAGCGACGCTTTCTGGCGCATGCCGTGCGAGTAAGAGTCGAGGGTGTCGTTGGCGGCGTCGGTCAGGTCGAACAGGCGCAGCAGCTCGTCGGAGCGGCGGTCGACCTGGCCGGCGTCGACGCCGTACAGATCGCCGACGAAACGCAGCAGCTCACGCGCGGTCAGCTTGGGATACAGGTGGGGCTCGTCGGGGACGTAGCCGCTGGCGGCCTTGGCGGGGATCGGCTCGCGCTGGACATCGTAGCCGCCGACGCGCACCGTCCCGGAGGTTGGGCGCAGCAGGCCGACGATGGCCTTGATGGTCGTCGTCTTGCCGGCACCGTTGGGGCCAAGGAAGCCGAAGATCTCGCCGCCGTAAATGTCGAGCGTGACATCGTCGACGGCGGCTTTCTCACCGAACTTCTTGACCAGGTTGCGGAGTTCGATCAGGGAGGGTGAAGTGGACATCGCGCGGTGCGCTTCCTTCTAGCTCATTGCTGCTCGCGTGGCGGGGGCGAGGGCGAAGGTCGACATCATTATACCGAGCGGGTGCTGGGCAGGCTGAGGTGGCGCAGACAGTCCGCTGACAGCCATCAGCCTTTGGGCGTCGTGCCATCGTGGGGGGCCAGGGGACGGTGCTTGCGGCCCCCTCCCTCTAAGCCCCTCGCGAAGCACCCCCGAAGCGAAGCGGAGGGGGCAACTCCCCCTCACCCCTCCCCCTGCAAGCGGCGGTCGGGGCACCGTGCGCTCGACGAGCCGAACCGCCGCGCAAGCTCCGAGGCGCCCCTCGCACCCGAGGCGCGGGGTGCACAATTGACGCCCAACAAGCGCGGCACGGAGAGGCCTCAATGGCGCAACCCGAGAGATCGTTGCGCCGCGGCGGTTGGGTGCCTCTTGCGTAAACCCACGCTATCCGCCGCTTGCGAGGGTGGGGGAAGGGGGTATGAGGGGGTAGGGGGGAGGGGAAAGTACTTCCCCTCTCCCCTACCCCCTCGGAACCAGGCCGCCGTACGACTGTCGAAGGGCATCTCGCGCCCGAGGAGAGATGCGCGCCCAGCCGGAAACGACCCCAGAACGAAAGCGATGTGAGGGATTCCATTCTTCCCCCATCTCACTCGCGCAGCACCTCCGCATCACGGCGGAGGTGCTGAGGGCGGAGACCCCGATGAAGGCAGGGGTGGTTGACCTCGGCTCAAGTTCTCACTCGCGTGGCAGCTCCTCGATCCACCTCCACGCCACGACCCCCAGACGCCGCAGCAGATCTATGGCGTTCTCTCGGTCCATGTCGGTATTGTCCTCAAAACGCATCCAGAAAGCTTCCCACCAACCCTCCGGCTCTTCCTTGGGACCGTCGTACTCGGTCGGGCGATCCGACGGGCCATCGACCACCAGGCTGCCCACGTAGTCGCCGTCGGCATACACCCGGTCGATCTGATCGGCGATGGCCTCGACGTCGGCTTCGGTCACGATCCCGTCACTGGTCGCCTTGTAGAACTGGACCGTGACCCGGATTGGGAACCGAGCGTCGCGCCGGATGGCCAGGCCGTCGACCTCGGTGAATGGGCCCTCCACCGCGCCATGGCCGATCACCGCCGCCTCGACATCGGACTTGGCCGCAGACTCCAACATCATCTGCGCCTCGCCGACCATCGGCAGGAGGTCGGTGAGCTCGACCTTCTGGCGCAGCGGCACCTGGATGATCAGCACCATGTTCAGCCCGCTCTCGCCAGCCGCCTCGGTGGAGTTGGGGCCAATCGGCCGGATCTGCCCGAAGTCGCTCAGCCGTACCCCGGTGAACGAGGCCCGCTCGCCGTCCTGGTTGAAGAACAGGCGCTGGCCCCAGGACCAGCCGGCCGGGAAGGCGTCGCGCGTGTTGTCAATGACGGTGGCGCTCGTGCCCTCACGCGTGGCTACGATCGTCAGCACGGCCGGGTCGCCTTCATAGGACTGATAGTTGAAGATCACCGGGTTGAACTCGGCGATCCCCTCTTGCGGGACGGGCAAGAACGCCGCCTGTGCACTGACCAGGACGTGTGAGTCGCGGGAGGCCAGAAGCGAGTCACCGCGGGATGCCCACGAGTCAGGTTCACTCAGGTAGCGCCGGAAGTGCTTCAGATACTCGGTCAGCGTGATGCGCTCTAGATCGTCGCCGAGCTCGTTGCCCACCAGCAGGTAGAAGTCGTCGGGCGAGATGTCAGCCGTGAGGTCAGTGTAGTTGGGGTAGCGGATGACCGGCATCAGGGTTAGGGCGCAGTCGGGCGACCCTTCCAGTTGGTGCTGGACCTGGATCGTGAGGTCGGAGATGTTCGGCCCGACGGAGGATCCGTAGTAGCGGCCGGTATCTTCCCAGGTCAGGTTGATCAGGTCCAGGCCGTGCTGCTGCGCCATGCGCAGCGCCTCTTCATCCCAGACCATCTCAGACGTGCGCTGGATAGCTTCCACATACTGCGGATCGGAAGGGCAGGCGGGCGGTCTTGACTTGTCGCGGAGGGGATCGGGCGGCCTCGCTGTGGCGCCGATGGACCCGAGGGAGACCAGGGCAGCGAGCAGAATGGGGTGTATGAGCTTGGACATCGGGAACCTCCTTGTCAAGCGGCAGCTTGCTTGCTCTGCATGCACAGACGCCGCGCATGGCGCCGAGGTTCCCGAGCGGATCTGGAGCATGTGCAAGTACCTGAGCCGAAGGCGCGATGTGGCCCTCCGGTGCCGCGCGATTCGCCATCCCGCCCCTTCCCTCGCGAAGCACCCTGGTAGGGCCCCCTTCAGGGGGAGGGGCGTCTTGGGGATGCGGGAGACCTTCGGTCTTCCGCATCCCCAGACAGTGAAGAGTATTCACCGCAGGGCCAAAGCTTCAGAGCGAAACGGTCCAAGCCAAGCAAATTGAACCGCGACGGAATGCTGCAGCTTCGTCTCCGATGCCCTCGGTCAAGGCAACGCGGTGGATGGTCAATCCGACCAGGGGGCGGGCTTGCGGTCCCAGCGGTGCAACCGCAACTGCTCGATCAGCCCGGCCTCCAGCCCGCCCGCATCGCTCGCCGCCAGGTTTGTTTCCACGTGAGGCGTTTTGCGCATACCCGGGATGACCGTGCTGACATCCGGGTTGGACAAGATGAATCGCAGCGCCATCTCGGGCATCGTCATCCCAGGCGGGATCACCGGCCGCAGCGCCTCGGCGCGCTCGACCGACGCCTCTAGGTTGCCCGGCGCGAAGTAGATGTTGCGCCAGTCGCCCTGCGGCCAGCGCGCCTCCGCCGTCAGCGTGCCGGTGAGCGTGCCCTCATCGAAGGGGACGCGGGCGATCACGGCGACGTCGAGCTGGCGGCAGACCGGGAATAAGGCATCTTCCGGCGCCTGGTCGAAGATGTTGTAGATCACTTGCACGGCGTCGACCAGCCCGGTGCGCAGGGTGCGAATGCCGTTCTCCGGCTCCCAGCGGTTCAGGCTGAGGCCGACCGCCTGGACTAGTCCCCGCCGCTTCAAGTCCTCAATTTCCCGCTGCCAGTGGTCATCCTCGGCCCATCCATCCTCCCAGACATGGAACTGGATCAGGTCGATGGACTCCAGCCCGAGGTTGTGCAGGCTGGTCTCGGTGTAGCTGCGAATGTGATCCGGCGGGAAGACCTGCTCCAGGGCATAGTCCGGCCGGGAGGGCCACTTCTGATTCTTGGGCGGGATCTTGGTTGCGACGACCAGCCGGCGGCCGGGATGGGCCCGCACAAGACGGCCGAGCAGCCGCTCCGAGTGACCGTCGCCGTAGGCCCGGGCTGTATCAAAGAAGGTGCAGCCGAGCTCCACAGCCCGCTCGAGCGAGCGCATCGACTCGGCGTCGTCGGAGCCGGTCCAGTCCCCCCCCGCCAGGCCCCACATGCCGTAACCCATCTCACTCACCTGCCAACCGACTCGACCGAAGGTCCGCAGTTTCATGTTTGCCGCCCTCCTCAGGCTCGCAGGGTCAGTTGTACCACCGCCCGTCTCGAGGGGTAAGCGGCTGCCTGGTGCAGAGGTAGAAGGGCCATCGCCGAGGAGGGTGCCCGGCCTCGCCTGCAACTCGAGCCCCCGTCTCGATCCGCCATGCCGCAATGCCGCGGGGATGCAGGGCGTCCCCTGCCGCTGACAACCGCGGCCGGTCGCCCGGTCGACCTGGACGGCGCTACCGTTTGCGGCGGCCTTGTGGGCCGGTTCACAAATGCGCAGGTGATCTCCCCACCGGACCCCCGGCGGTCCCTCGGCGATTCCGGTCACCCCAAGTGCATCAAGTTGGTTTTCTTTGTATACTATCTACTGGTGAGGCAGCCAACCTCCGGCGACTCCGCCCCCTGTCGCCTCGAGCAAGTGCGGGTGGGCGGTAGACTCGAACGACGGCACGTAGGCCAGACACGGCTGAAGGCGGACGCATTCCAGAAGGTAGAACCCGGGGTGCGGGGGCTTCACCACACTCCAGTTCGGAGTTCCGCTCGGACGAGATGGCTCACCAGGGAACCAGAAGGAGTGACTGGCCTTGAAAATGGCACCGTCGGGCAGATGGAGATGGGTTCTGCTGGCCTTGGGGGCGATGGCACTGGGAGTCCTCGCCGTGGCTGCTCTGGGCCTGATCTTCGGCCGCCAGTGGCTGGTCAAGCCCGGCTGGAGTGGTCCACCGGAGGTGCAATTCCGGCAGCCCTTCTCCGGCCAAGAGCTGGGCCTGAACGACGAGTTCCCGATTTTCATCCGCCTCTCGCCGTCAGAAGCGATGGGCCGCCTCGAGCTTTGGATTGACGGGGAGCTTTCAGATGCACTCGATCTGGGAGAACCACCCGGTACGTTCCCCTCGGAAGTCGCCTTCACCTGGAGACCTGGGGAGGCCGGGCCGCACGTTCTCGTGGCCCGGGCCGCTGACCTGGCTGGGAGGATCGGGATATCCCGACCCGTGATCGTCAAAGTCACAGACGATAAGGAAGAACCTTGGGTCGTATCTGAGACGATCGACGCTGGGGAGACGGTGGAGTCGATCGCCGGCGCCCTGGGCATGACCCCCGATGAGATTCTGGCTGCCAATCCCGAAGTTGGGGCTTCGCCGGCCGTCGGGATCGAATTGTCGATCCCTGTGCCGAGAGATAGGCTCCCGGCGGGTTACGTTGGAGACGATGCCCCGGATCCAGGATCAGCGCCGCCGGCCGTGTCGCCGGAGCCTGCTCTCGCCCTGGGTGGAGAGGGCGAAGGCCAGGCTACCGAAGTCTCCGTAGCTTCCCCCCGCGGGCTGCCAAAGGGCCTGGCCTGGAATCTCGGAAATCCCTCTCTCCCGACAGCACCCCAGCAGATCGCCCTGACCGCCTCCGGCGGCTGCACCGTCGAGGTCCGCTTCAGCGATGATTCCCTCTCCGAGGCCGGATTCCGCGTCTACCGCTGGGGGCCCGCCAGTTCCGACTTCTACCCGGTCGCCGAGTTGGGGCCGAATCGGGCGTCCGAGACGCTCGTCTTTCAGGACCAGGTCCCCTTTCCAGGGTTGCACTTGTACTATGTGGCGGCGGTGAATGCCTGGGGCGAGGCCCCCGGAGCGATGGCGCCGGTGGAAGTCTCCGGTGAAGGATGCATCCCGGAGCAGCCGGCGCAGGGGGATCGAACCTTTCCGCTGCAACTGGAAGTGCTCGAACTCGTGACGACACCGGCGGGATCTCTCGACTCTGCCTACTGCTATCTGTCGCTGGCCTTCATCGGCGCAAGTCACTTGCGCCTCCCGGCGGCGGAAGACACTTTCTTCACGCCGCGCGGGGAAGGCTGGAACATTGCCGACCACGCCGCCGGGTCCGGGCGAATTGCCTTTCGCCAGCCGTTGGACCAATCGATTCCCTTTGGCATGGAATGCTGGGGCTGGGCAGGCGATGACCTGGTCAACCTTGGGGCCTTCGAAGTAAACCTGCCTCCGGAGACATGGTTGCCCAATCTGCCCCAGGTGTTCACCGGCGAAGGAACCGCGCCGGAAGGGAACGGCTTCCGGGCCTCCTATCGGATCTCTCTCTTCTTGCCTGAAGGGCTAGAGTTCGTGCCTGTCGACTACTGCCCCGCGCCCTGCGACAGTGAGTTCCCGGCCCCGTATGATCTCAACATTGCTGACACAACCGACGACTGCATCGAGGGACATGTCAATCTAGCCGGTGGAGACCTCGGCGACGGGGCGGTGGCCGCCGAGTGGGCCTGCCTGGAGCTCGACCCCGACCAGATGCTGACCTGGGAGTGGGACGAGACCGCAGGTGTTCCGCGCTCCCAGACGCAGGGCTTCCAGGTCTGGACCTACCCCTC
>JALHUE010000017.1 GCA_022866145.1 Anaerolineales bacterium
CGATCGAGCGGGCGATGGCCAAGCCCAGACCGGAGCCACCGATTTCCCGCTGACGTGAAGGGTCGGTGCGGCAGAACCGGTCAAAGACACGGTCGAGTGCCTGCGAGTCGATCCCGCGCCCACTGTCTTGCACCTGGATCTTCACGAACTCGCCTGAGAGGCTGGCCCGAAGGTGGACAGCTCCCGCCTGAGGGGTGTGTCGGAGAGCATTCTCCAGTAGGTTGTCCAGGACCTGGGAGAGGCGCATGGCGTCGTTCTCCACGGGCGGCAAACAAGCCTCCACCTCCAGATCGAGTGCAATCCCCTTCCCGGCAGCCATGGGAAGATGCGACTCGACGGCCTGTTCCAACAGCGGGCAATCGGCCGGCGGGTCCGATGGAGAGTCAGCGCGCCGGCATCCGCCATCGCTAGGAGGTGAAGATCCTGCACCAGCCGCTCCAGCCGAAGGGTTTCCTCACCGATGATCCGCAGCGCCTCACCCGAAGGCACAACCCCGTCCTCCACGGCGTCGAGATGACCGATGACAACACGGATCGGTGTACGCAAGTCATGAGCGACGTCGGCGGTCATTTGCCGCCGCGAGTCCATGGAGCGAGCCAGTTGCTCAGACATCCGATTGAAGGAGTCGGCGAGTTGTCCCAACTCATCTTGCGAGCGCACCGCCACCCGCTGCTGCAAGTCGCCCTCCGCCGCAGCCCGCGTGGCCGCTGTCAGATCCCGCAGCGGGCGAGTCAGCCCGCGGGCCAGCCTCCATCCGAGCGTCAGCGCCAGGGCTGCCGCCGCCACCGCGCCGACGGCAACGGTCCACTGCACCCGGTCAAGGAAGCGCTGTGCCTCCCGGTCCGCGCCCACATCAAACGGCTGCGAAATCAGCCAGCCAATCGTCTCCCCCTCAACCTGCACGATGAGGGCATCGGCGCGCAGGCTGTCCGGGACGACCGATCCGACCGCCAGTCCAGGGCCGGGCAGGACCACCCGCCATTCGCTGTCTGCCAGCACGACAGGGAAGCGGCGCTCCGGCGCCTCTCCGTGGGGCGGATCCCCCGGCGGCGGCTGGGGCTGGGGCAGCACGTCTTCGACCCCCTCCCACGAGCCCTCGTGAGCATAGTGCTCGGCAATGGCCTCGGCCGTGCCGCTGCGGAAGCGCGACGTCCCGAACCGCCCGAACTCGCTGGTTGTCACCAATGCGGCCAGGCCGGCCACGATGGCCACACCCGTCCAACCCACGATCAGGAACGTCAGCAGCAGCTTAGGTGTCAGTGAGCACAAGACGTCTCACTCCCGTGTAAAGCGATAGCCGATGCCATACACCGTATCGATGATCCGCGGCTTACGCGGCTCCGGTTCAATTTTCGCCCGAAGGTTCTTCACATGAACATCGACTGTACGCTCGTAGCCTTCATAAGCCACGCCCTGGATACGAACCAATAGCTCCGCACGTGTGAACACACGCCCCGGCGCCGAGATCAGCGCCGCCAGCAGGTCGCCTTCGGAAGGAGTCAGGTCAATTTGCCGCCCGGCCACCTGGACGACGTGGTCGTGGCGATCGACACCGACCTGGCCGCAGCGAAGCGTCTCGCCGGGAGGCTCGACGGCACCGGCACGCCGGAGCACGGCCCGGATGCGCGCCAGCAGCTCGCGCGGACGGAACGGCTTGGTCAGGTAGTCATCGGCGCCCAACTCGAGCCCCAGGATCCGGTCATCGGCCTCCACCCTGGCCGCCAGCAGGGTGATCGGGACGTCTTTGTTCCTGGGGTACAGCCGCATGAATTCGTAGCCGTCCATTTCTGGCATCATCACATCGAGCACGATCAAGTCAGGCGGCTGAAGCGTTGCTGCCAGCAGCGCCTGGGCGCGAGGCATGAGCCTCGGGAACGAACGGCTGCGGGGAATCCCTCTGGCGCGTTACAATCACTACTGGGCGCCGGATTCGACGGTCGAAGCATAAAAGGCCTATTTCAGGTGATGTGGGCCCGGTTCGGGTGGATGACCGTTGGTGTCGAGCGAGGCACATTGAGAGGCGCCAGCTCTTCCGCTCGCCAGGCCGCTGGCCTGAGGTGTTCCCAATGTTGCCGAAGGACATTCACGCTCATATCAGGCTGGCAGTGGAGGAGGATCTTGGCGCGGGGGATGTCACCACCGCGAACATCGTCCCGGATGGCGCCCGGGCTCACGCCCGTCTGGTCGCCAAGCAGGACGGAATTGTCGCCGGGCTGGATGTCGCCGAGGCCGTCTTGCTTGAGCTCGACCGGAAGGTGAGTTTCAAGGCCCTGGTCCCCGAGGGGAGCCGAGTCTCCTCCGGCCAGGTCCTGGCCGAGATCGCGGGCCCGGCCAGGGCGATCCTGTCGGCGGAGCGCACGGCGTTGAACTTCCTCGGGCGCATGTCCGGCATTGCCACCCTCACCCGTCAATTCGTCAATGCGGTGGCCGGCACCCCGGCCAGGATCCTGGACACACGCAAGACGGCTCCTGGGTTGCGGGCCTTCGACAAGCTGGCCGTGCGGCGAGGTGGGGGAGCGAATCACCGGCTCGGCCTGTATGACATGATCCTGATCAAGGATAACCACATCGACTTCGCCGGCTCCCTGGTGGAAGCTATCCGGCGGGCGCGGGCGGCCGAGACCGGGTTGGAGATTGAGGTCGAGGCGCGCACGCTTGATGAGGTCCGGGCAGCTCTGGACGCCGGAGCCCGGCGGATTCTGCTGGATAACATGAGTCCGCCGACGATGAAGCAGGCCGTGGCCATCAACCGCGGCCGTGCCCGGCTCGAGGCTTCGGGCAACGTGAGCCTGGACAACGTGCGCAAGATCGCACAGACGGGCGTCGACGACATTTCCGTGGGGGCCCTCACGCATTCGGCGAGGGTGTTTGACGTGAGCCTGGAGCTGATCCGCGAGCCTGCCCCAGAGGGGAGTTCAGAGCGGGGAGCGCCGCACAGCCGAGGTGCACGGTGACCGGGAAAGGTTCTGTCGAGGAGATCCACGCGAAGCTAGCAGCGATGCTCGGGGGCCACGCTCCCGACGCCGAGCTCCGCTACAAAGCCGAGCTGGCGGCGCGCATCATCGATCTCAAGAGGGAGAAGGACGCCGTCATCCTCGGCCACAACTACATGGAGCCGGCGCTTTATCACACGATCCCGGATTACGTGGGCGACTCGCTGGAGCTCAGCCGCAAGGCCGCCACGACCGACAAGGGGACGATCGTCTTCTGCGGGGTCCGATTCATGGCGGAGACGGCGAAGATCCTTAGCCCGCAGAAGACCGTGTTGCTCCCCTCAGAGAAGGCCGGCTGCTCGCTGGCGGCCAGCATCACTGCCGAGGACGTGCGGGCCCTGAAGCGACGCTTCCCGGGGGTCCCGGTGGTGAGCTATGTGAACACCTATGCCGAGGTCAAGGCCGAGTCGGACATCTGCTGCACGTCAAGCAATGCCGTGGCGGTGATCGAGTCTCTGCACGCGCCAACCGTGATCTTTCTTCCCGATGAATACCTGGCCCGCAACGTGGCGCGGGAGACGGGGAAACACATCCTCTTCCCCAGCCTCGTGCCGCCCGAAGAGACCCTCCACGAAGGCGACGTTCAGCTCGTCGGCTGGCATGGCCGGTGCGAGGTGCACGAGAAGTTCACCGTCGGTGACATCGTCGCCGTCCGGGAGGAGTATCCAGATGTCGTGGTCCTGGCTCACCCGGAGTGTCCGCCCGAGGTCGTGGCGGCATCGGACTTCTCAGGGAGCACGTCGGCCTTGATCGATTACGTGGAGCGCACCTGTGCGCCCCGGTACCTGTTGCTGACTGAGTGTGCCATGGGCGACAACATCGCCGCGGCCAATCCGCAAAAAGAGATGGTGCGGATGTGCAGCGTCCGCTGCCCGCACATGAATCAGATCACGCTGGAGGATACCCTGGCCTCTCTTGAACAGGGCCGGTATGTCATCGATGTTCCGGAGGATGTGCGCCTGCGGGCGTCGACGGCAGTCGAGCGGATGCTGGCCGTGGGGCAGAAGGACTGAGGAGGGACCTCCCTGATCCAGACCGACGTGCTCATCATCGGGAGCGGCATTGGCGGAGCGACGGCGGCGTTGCAACTGGCGCGCAACCCGGGTCGGGATATCGTGCTCATCACGCGTGACCCCGATCCCCAGGAATCGAACACGCGCTATGCCCAGGGCGGCATCGTCTCGCGAGGGCCTGGCGACGATCCGGGGAGCCTGGCCGCCGACATCCTGGCTGCGGGCGCCGGGGTCAGCTCACCGGCGGCGGCCAGGCTCCTCGCCGAGGAAGGTCCTCGCAGGGTGGAAGAGGTCCTCGTCCGGTCCGCCGGTGTGGAATTCGACCGGGCCCTCGATGGTGGGCTGGCTTGGGGCACCGAAGCGGCCCACGCTCACCGCCGCATCCTGCATGTGGGCGATACCACGGGCCGGGCGATCGCTGCGGCTCTGATCGCGCGGTTGCGCGCCTGCCCCAATGTCGCCCTCTTGACGCAGGCCACGGCCATCGACCTGATCACATTCCCTCACCACAGCCGCGATCCGCTGGCGGCCTACCAGACGATCTCGTGCCACGGCGCCTACGCCTTCGATCGCCAGGAGCAGACCGTCCACCGTTTCATCGCCGCGGCAACGATCCTCGCCACCGGCGGGCTGGGGCGAATCTATCGCAACACAACCAACGCGCCCGGCGCCCGAGGGGATGGGCTGGCTATGGCGCACCGCGTCGGCGCTCGCATCACTAACGCCGAGTATGTGCAGTTTCATCCCACGGCTTTGGCCGCGCCGGGGGCCGAGGGGTTCCTGATCAGTGAGGCTGTGAGGGGGGAGGGCGGCCGGCTGCTCACACCCGACGGGTGGCCGTTCATGGAACGCTACGCGCCGGAGTGGAAGGACCTCGCCCCACGCGACATCGTGGCCCGTGCCATCCACTCTGAGATGGAGGCCCACGGGTATTCACACGTGCTGATCGACCTGGCCTCGTCGATGCCCTCTGAGGCTATCCGGACGCGATTCCCATCCATCTATGAACGCTGCCTGCAAGCCGGATTCGATATCTCACGCGAACCGGTGCCGGTCGTCCCTGCGGCGCATTACTTCTGCGGTGGCGTGCTGGTCGACGAGTGGGGCCGCTCAAGCATCGAGAACCTGTATGCGGTCGGGGAGGTGAGTTGCACCGGGCTACACGGGGCCAACCGGTTGGCTTCGACATCGCTCCTGGAGGGGCTTGTCTGGGGGTGCCGGGCCGCGGAGCATCTGGGGGATTGCTTCCGTCGAGGGGAAATCGCCCGCCCGGCCTCGGCCGACGACGTCCCTCGCTGGGACGAAACGGGACTGGTCGCCGAGCCGGATCCGGCCCTGATCCAGGGCGACATGCAGACGATTCAGAGCATTATGTGGAATTACGTCGGGCTGGTGCGCAGCTTCGAGGGGTTGTCGCGGGCGATCCGCGAGCTGCGCCACATGTGGAACGAGATCGAGACCTTCTACCAGGCGACGAAGCTGAGCGACGGCCTGATCGGTCTACGAAACGCCGTGGAAGCAGCGCTGATCGTGGCCCAGGCCGCGCGTCACAACCGCCAGAGTCGCGGCTGCCACTTTCGGCGAGATGCCACCGAGAACGAAGGGGACCGATTGATCTGATCCTCTCCCGGCGAGCCAAGTTGGCTGGCCGCGGCGTAGTCCTTGTACGCCTGCGCCGCTTCCCGATCCTCTTCGAACTCGCCGGGCGTCCCGGGGTAGCGTCCCGGGGTAGCGTCCCGGGGAGCGCTCCATGTTCTCCCTGGCGACGATCACTGCGGCCAGCGCCGCCTTCACGCTGGTGCTGCTTGGCGCGGTTGCCCTGCTTGCTCACCCGCCAGGTGCGCTCGGAAGCTTTGAGGGTGTCCTGGGCATCCGCCAGGGCTAACTGCGCCTCGGCGC
>JALHUE010000018.1 GCA_022866145.1 Anaerolineales bacterium
CAATTCCATGCCACCAGAAGAGATAGTTGACTGGTGGGGCATCATCAAGAGTACGGAGTCCGGCGCACAGTACGATGACTGTTTTCAGCGGCAGGACTTTGTGGAGATTATCTACTTTGGCATCGATTCAATCGATCCGGCGGTAAAGTCTCAGATCGAGGCACTGCGCGATAGTGGCGAGATCGTCCATCTGTATGGCACACTACTGAGTAACGTGCCTGACTACAACGGCTCGCAGATCCAGGTGGATCGCATCGAGGTTGAAGGGTAACGATCCACCACTAGTATTGGCATGGTTTGACCTGCCCCCGTTTTCTGTACCAGGTTCTGTGTCGGTCCGAAAGCCACGCCATCAAGAGCCGGGTTGGTTTCCGAGCTGGTGTAACGGACCGGCTCACGTCGCGACCATGCCCTTCCGGAGCGCAGACCAAGCTCCATGGAGCGCGTGTCCTAGCCCGCACTCTCGGCCAAGTTGTGCTTTGTGCCAGCCCTTCCATGCTGGTCTCTGCTCTACGCCCACCTGCCTCCGCAAACGGCCCCTCGTTTGTCAGCCGCGGCCAATCTGGCCCCTCGTCTTGGCCGATTCCGAATCGGCTCCGGCCTTCTGGCCAGGAGCCCCCCACAGGCCCCACGCCTGGAGTGCGAATCCCGGTGGACTACCGTTGTGAACGCCCTGCGGGATCTACGCAGTCCGAGGCATCTCGTCAGGGGATGATTCCGCGGCAAGAGAGCCGCGGAATCAAAGTTCGGCGTGGGCGCGGCCTTGCCGTCGGGTGAAGGGCGAGTAGAATCAGGCACAGCATGCAGGCCTCAGACCCCTTCACCAAGCTCGACAAGTCGGCCCTTGCGGTCCGTGGAGGCTTCGAGGACCCCGATGAGGCGGCCTTCTGGCTGTCGCAGCCAAGCGGTTCCCGCATGCGCCATATGGAACGGCTCCGCCGGATGAATTATGGACGTCGAGCTTCCCTCCGACTTCAAAGAGTTCTTGAGATTGCTCGCCGATAGCGAGGTGGAGTACCTTCTCATCGGCGGGTACGCCGTTGGGTACCATGGCTATCCTCGAGCGACACAAGACCTGGATATCTGGATTTCTGGCCACCCGGAGAACGCAGATCGGATGGTTGAGGTCCTTCGGCGATTCGGTTTCAGCGTTCCCGAGCTGAATCGCGAACTATTCCTGAAGGAGGACTCAATCGTCCGCATGGGGGTGCCGCCGATCAGGATCGAGGTCGCCACTTCTCTCTCGGGAGTTGAGTTTCGGAGCTGCTTTGCCAATCGGGTTGAGGATGAGCTTGACGGTGTCCGCGTGAGCATCATGAGCCTGCCCGATCTCAAGGCGAACAAGAAGGCGGCTGGGCGGCACAAGGACCTCGACGACCTCGAGCACCTCCCCTAGCCGCTCCTTGCGCCGCCGAGCACCTCGCCGAGACCGTTAGCGGTACACTCTCTAGGTTTGCAGACATATCTTGAGACTGGGCCCGCAAACAGCCGGTATTCCCGAAGAAGATGTGATCCGGAGGTTATTGACCATGGTGAATCGGCAGAGAAGAGTTCTCGCCCTTGGTTTTGCTGCTATTGGCTTGGTGGCGGTCACAGCCTGCGGATCAGCCACAACACAGACCGCCGGGACGCCCCCAACTGCACCTGCTGAGGCCGAAGAGAGTGGGGCTACTCTCCAATGGTCCTCGCCGCCGACGATGCAGATCGATCCCTCGAATTCCTACGAGGCCGTATTCAAGACTGAGATCGGCGATTTCAGAGTGCGGCTCTTCCCTGAACAAGCTCCGGTGACGGTCAACAATTTCGTGTTTCTGGCCAGACAGGGTTACTACGACAACACGACGTTTCACCGGGTCTTGCCTGGTTTCATGGCCCAGGGAGGCGATCCGACCGGGACGGGGGGAGGAGGGCCGGGTTACACCTTCGAAGATGAGTTCGACCCGGATCTCCAGTTTGACAAGCCGGGCTTGTTGGCGATGGCCAACCGGGGGCCAGACACCAACGGCGGGCAGTTCTTCATCACGTACGCGCCAACGCCTCACCTCAACGGCCTTCACACCATCTTTGGCGAGGTTGTTGATGGTGCTGAAGTCCTAAGCAACTTGAGGCCGCGGGACCCACAAGCCAACCCCGATACCCAAGGGGATGGTCTGATCTCCATAGAGATCATCGAGATCGATGGCTGATTAGCCGCGCGGTAGTGGCATCCTCTCAAACCGAGAGGCATCTATTCAAGTCTTGGCGGCTACTCACTCGCCGGAGCGGACGCAGCCCCAGCGCAGCCTCATGTACGATGTAGCTGTGCAGCGCCGCTCGGCTCGAGGCTGTTAGGCCGGCTGGCCAACCCTGCACTTCCGGCCACAGTGTGGGTCCAATCCCGGCCAAGTTGCGGGGTAAGTAGCTTTGTCGTTGGGGCCTGCTCTGGGGCACCGCTGGGCGGCCGCATCAGTCTTCCGGTCTGCCCTCACACGAGGATCACCACTTTGCCCCGGGCGTGGCCCTCTCCGACGTACTTGAGCGCCTCGGGGGTTTCGCTCAGGCGGCATGTTCGGTCGATGATCGGCGTCACCTTCCCTGCCTCGATGAGATCCTTGAGAGCCACTACGTCTTCGCGATTCGGCATCGCCAGGAAGAGCCGGCGCTGCTGCCGCACAAACAGCGAACGCACAAGCGCCATGATGACGTAGCCCATACCGGCATGCCCGGTGTTGGGCAGGATAGTTCCCCCGGGCGTGAGTGCGCGTCTGCAATCCGAGAAAGAACGATTGCCGACGTTGTCGAGGATCAGATCGTAGCTTTCCCCCGTTCGACTGAAGTCTTCTCTCGTGTAGTCGACGACGTGATCTGCGCCGATAGAACGCACCATGTCCACATTCCTCGTGCTGCAGACAGCGGTGACTTCAGCTCCGAGAGTCTTGGCGATCTGCACGGCGAAGGTACCGACCCCACCGGAGGCCCCATTGATCAACACTCTCTGCCCCGGTTGGACCTTCCCTGCATCCCGCAAACCCTGGAGGGCGGTCAGTGCCGCAGTTGGAACCGCCGCCGCCTGCTCAAATGTGAGGTTGGTCGGCTTGCCCGCGAACTTCTCTTCGGTCGCACATGCATACTCAGCGAGGGCGCCGTTGCATGAGCCGAACACCGAGTCGCCTGGTTTGAACCCCTTCACGTTCTTGCCGACCTCCTCAACTTGGCCTGCCACGTCCCACCCAAGGATGTAGTCCTTCGGATTGGGAAATCCGACAGAGAACCGGGCGAGCCATGGACTCCCCTTCATGGAGAAGTAGTCACCGGCGTTGAGGGCTGCTGCGTGAACACGAACCAATACATCGTTCTCCTCGACCCGCGGCTTGTCTACCGTCTTGAGCTCGAGGAGGTCGGGTGAGCCGTAGTGATTCTGGACGATGGCTTTCATAGTCTTTCTCCATACGGTTGAGGTGACTACGGGCCAACGGCCTCAAACCCCGGCCTACCGCAAAGACGAGCTACCCCGCCCCTCCCGACACCTACGCCGCACCCCAGGCCGTCTCGCCCTCCCGCCAGGACACCCCGTTTGGGCCACAACTACCAGCCCACGGGGCGAGACGGCCGGGACGGTGCGGCGGGCCACCTGGGCTTGCGGCCCGAACGGGGTGCGGTGAGGACATCGGGACGATGTACGCGCCTCCCCAGTGTGCTGCTCGGCGCCTCGGGGTTGTATCCCTCATCCCTGGGCAGCGCTGAAGCCAAGGGTCCACCGCCGGGACTCACGGACTCAACGGCTGGCCGGCCCGTATGCACGTGGGACGACTTCATCGTGCCGCGTAGCCGAACCGCGCACAGGGTCAGCCTTGCGAAGCAGCAGCATTGATGATCACGGGTAGCTTGCCCTTCCACGCATCCCAAGCCCGCGGGTTCGCAACCAACTCACCCATGAAGTGCGCGACGTTCGCCATGTTGGTCTTGTCTGGAGCGAAGAGACTGCTGACAAGGGCCGCGTGCAGCGTGTACTTCGAGACGCCGCCCTCCTTGAGCGTGTCCGGACGCACCACAACCCACTGCACGAACGGATTGGCCAACCCGATGTTGCTGAAGAGGAAGTCTGCTGCTTGCTGGTTGTCCTTCGACGGAGGGACCAGGCGGCGGAGTATCCACACGACCGCCTTTTCGAACTTCCCACGACGCGTGTCGAGGCCTCCCGGGTGATTGACCGAGACGCTGCTCATGAGGATGAACTTGACCGGCTCTGAAGGCTGCAGCGTTTCGATCGCGCGGCACAGTCTCGTCGTGGCCCGCGTGACGAGGTCGCGCGGCGGCCCGAAGACGCCCTTGAAGCTGGGAACGTGACCGAGGCACGAGATGACCGCCTGGCAG
>JALHUE010000019.1 GCA_022866145.1 Anaerolineales bacterium
CGTTATCGAGCCGACGCTGGCCGCACTTGTGTCCGCACAGTCAACAGGCAAAGTGTGAGGGACTGAGGCCGTCATGGTCCGAGAGAAGAACCCCGTATTCTCGATCATCGCCCCGATCTACAATGAGCTCGCCAACCTTCCTGCCCTTCATGCCCGCGTATCGGGGGTGATGAACGGGATGGGTGAGCCGTGGGAGCTGCTGCTGGTGGATGATGGCAGCGACGACGGATCGGCCGAGGCCATTCTGGCGCTGGCGGAATCGGATGCGCATGTGCGCCCGGTCATGTTCTCGAGGAACTTCGGCCACCAGCTGGCCGTCACGGCCGGGCTGGACTACAGCCGCGGCCAGGCGGTGGTCATCATCGACGCCGACTTGCAGGATCCTCCTGAGCTGATCCCGCAGATGGCGGAGAGATGGCGCCAGGGCTACGAAGTAGTGTACGCCGTGCGCGCCGAGCGCCAAGGGGAAACCTGGTTCAAGCTGGCCACCGCCTCCCTGTTCTATCGGATCATCTACCGCATCACCGACGTCAAGATCCCGCTGGACACCGGCGATTTCCGCTTGCTGGACCGCAAGGTGGTCGACGCCCTGAACCAAATGCGCGAACGTCATCGCTTTCTCCGCGGCATGGCGGCCTGGGTGGGATTCCGCCAGATCGGGGTTTCGTACGACCGAGCGGCGCGGGTGGCGGGAGAGACCAAGTACCCCTTCCGCAAGATGTTCCGCCTGGCGATCAATGCCATCACCGGATATTCGTACTTCCCTCTGCAGCTGGCCACCTACTTCGGGTTCGCCTGTGCGGCCCTGAGCGCGCTGTGCATTCCGCTCGTGATTGCCTCGCGTCTGACGGGCAATCAGTCCTTTCTGGGGCAGGCGACCACCCTGATCGCCGTTCTGTTCTTGGGCGGGGTGCAGTTGATCTGCGTCGGGATCCTGGGCGAGTACATCGGGCGTCTGTACGACGAGGCGAAAGGGCGTCCGCTCTACGTCGTGCGCCAGGGTCCGGACGAGGGACCTTCAGCCGAAGGTCCCAGCATGAAGAAATCGTCCGGGGGCAAGCGTCCTGCTCGCCGGACCGCGACCCGCAAGTCCTGAGGAGACGTGAAGCACCATGAGCAGAATTGACCTGACCGTAGATGGTGAGCGACGCAAGCGCGCCGCGGGGCGTGCCCGCGAGCGCAGCATCCTGATCCCGACTTTCGCCCAGATGAAGGACCCGAGCAAGATCCCGGCTGGGATCCGCCAGAAGCTTGGCCGCGTCGGGCTGTGGGATGTCGACCCGCTCAACCTCTTCCGCATTACCTGGAAGAACGAGCCCGTTGCCAAAGGTGGCGGATTCGGCGGCGTCAACTACTTGGAATTCCCCTCCAGCCTGACCGGGACCCAGGCCCGCATCATCGCCCTGGTGGGCAAGTGGTTCCCGACCGGCGCGCACAAGGTCGGGGCGGCGTTCGGCTGTTTGGTGCCGCGCCTTGTCACCGGCCAGTTCGACCCGACGACGCAGAAGGCCGTCTGGCCGTCGACTGGGAACTACTGCCGGGGCGGAGCCTACGATTCGGCGCTGCTGGGCTGCGAATCGATCGCCATCCTGCCGGAGGGGATGAGCCGGGAACGCTTCGAGTGGCTGTCCACGATCGCCGGCGAGGTGATCAAGACGCCGGGCAGCGAATCGAATGTCAAGGAGATCTTCGACAAGTGCTGGGAGCTGCGGCGTTCCGGCCAGGATCTGATGATCTTCAACCAGTTCGAGGAGTTCGGCAACTACCTGTGGCACTACGAGGTCACCGGGCACGCCATGCAGGAAGTCCTGCAGCGCGAACTCCGGTCGGGGGACACGTATCGGGGCGTGGCGCTGACCACCGGCTCGGCGGGCACGATCGCCTGCGGCGACTATCTGAAGCAGGTCTTCCCGAACAGCAAGGTCGCCGCCTCTGAGGCACTGCAGTGCCCGACGCTTCTCGAGAACGGCTTCGGGGCGCACCGCATCGAGGGCATCGGCGACAAGCATGTTCCCTGGATCCACAACGTGGGCAACACCGACTTGGTGGTGGCGATCGACGATGCGGCCGTGGTGAACATCTCGCGCCTGTTCAACGAGAAGGCCGGCCGTTCACACCTGGTCAAGCAAGGGGTGCCGGAGGCCATGGTCGGCCGGCTCGACCTGCTCGGCTTCTCCGGGATCGCCAACCTGCTGTCGTCGATCAAGCTCGCCAAGTACTACGAACTCGGCCCACAGGACATCGTGCTGACTATCCTGACCGACTCGATGGAGCTATACGCCAGTCGGCTGACCGAGATGCACGCCGAGTACGGGGAGTACGGCGAGAAGGACGCTGCCGCCGACTACGCCCGCTACCTGCTCGGCGAGTCGACCGACAACCTGCTCGAGCTGCGCTACCCGGACCGGCGGCGCGTCCACAACCTCAAGTACTACACCTGGGTTGAGCAGCAAGGGAGGACGTACGAGGAGATCCTGGCGCAGTGGTCGGCTGCCGACTACTGGAGCGCGGTGCAGTCTCAGACTGACGAAATCGATGCCCTGATCGAGGAGTTCAATTCGCTGACCGGGCTGATGTAGCCGGTCTCCTGACCCGGACGTCTTGGAGCAGGGGAGACATCTCCCCTCCTCCTCCGGCAGCAGGGGGTGCTTCATGCCGGGGATCCTGCCCGAAGACCTGGTGCTGGTTGCCATTGCCAAGCACCCGCGTGACCTTGAGATCGCTCGCCTGCTGGGTTGGTACCGGATCCCGCTGGCGTATTCCCCCAAGACCCTACATGTTGAATGGCTGGCCTTCTACCAGACGGCGGCTTTCGCCGATCAGCGCTGGTCGGTTCGCTGGGTGGCGCAGGTCCGAGGCTATGAATTGACCACCCGGGCGTCGCTGCTCCGGGCGGAACCCCGGCACCCTAGAGCCGAGGAGCCGTATTTCAAACTGCAGCTCGGCCCGCTGGAGCCTCTGCCCCATCCGATCGAATCGCGGCGGTGGCGACGGTTCACCTTCCTGTACACGACGGGGGAGCGTCTGCTCGCCGCCCAGGATCTGCGACAGCTGGTGATGACCAGTGCCCGGGAGCGGGCCCACCTCTGGCGCGCTCTCCGGGAGCGCCGGTGCAGGCCTGCGTGGCCCCACCCGGGCTCGAGCGCGCCCGGCGAATGAGAACTGGCCTCACCCCTTCTCAGGGGAGAATGCGGGGTCTTCAGTCCGGCCACATGGTAGGGACCTGCGGTCAGGCGGCGTTCGGGACGGGGGATCCCCCTACTGATCGGGCGCGGCCGGGGCGTAGCCCGTCCGGCCGAGTGATCGGCCGACAGGAATGATCATGCTCACGGACTTGCGGGGCTCCATCATCAAGCCCCCAGTCAGGTGAAGCCCATACCGGTCCGCCTCCAAGAGGTGGAAGATCCGGGGCTGCAGTTCGACCGGCCACTGACCGATCCCAGGACGATACCCGGGCCCGGCCCTGAGGCCCTCGGCGGCGGCCGTCGAGCGGATCTGGCGATGCAACCTTCGGGCAAGCCCGGCAACCCAGGCATTGCCGATCTCATCGAGGATCACTGCCCGGGCGGGCTCATCGGGGAACATGTCCGAGACCCGGCGCTCCAGCTGCCCACCCAGGGAGCACAGCCCGAGAACAATGCGGTGGGCAAACCGCATGGGATCGGAGAGTTCCGGCAAGTCGCCTGCGGGGAAGGACCGCTGCAGGGAAACCGGACGCACCAGGGCCTTGGCCGCGAGCAGCATCTCGGCGTACATGGGCTCCATGCGGGCTCGGCGCCGGCCGTACTTTCGCAGCAGCGGATCCAGTGAGAATCCGCCTTCCAGGTCAATTGGCGGCAAGTCGCGCTCGGGCAAAGCAACTCCTCGGCATGTCCTGCGATTGGGACGGCCGTTGCTCAGGGGCAGTCGTGGATGATAACCCCGATTCCGGTTCAGCGGTCCCCAGTCTGACTAACCCCGCCCTCGGCCCGACATCGGCGGCGTCCTATAATGGAAGGGAACAAGACCGGCAAGGGAGCGTTCGATGAATAGACGATTGCTGCAGGGCGGAACGGTTGTGACGGACCTCGGCAGCTTCCCGGCGGATGTACTGATTGAAGGGGAGCGCATCGCCAACATCGGTCCCGGGCTGATCGCCGATGGCGCCGAGGTGGTTCACGTCCATGGCAGGCTTGTCCTGCCCGGAGGAGTCGATCCGCACACCCACTTCGATTTGCCGATGTTCGACACGGTCTCGTCGGACGATCACTACACGGGGCACAAAGCGGCCGCCTATGGCGGGACGACGACGGTGATGGACTTTGTCCCTCAGCTCGCCAGCGGAAGCCTTGAGGCCGGACTGGATGTTTGGATGGAGAAGGCCGCTCCGAAGGCCGCCATTGACTTCGCGTTCCATCTCAACATCAGCCGGCTGGAGGCGGCGGTCCTTGCGGAGATCGAGCGCCTGCCCTCCCGGGGGGTGACGTCGGTCAAGGTCTTCACCGCCTACAACAGCAGGCTGCGCCTGCAGGATGGCGAGATCTTCCGGGTGCTGCGCAAGGCTGGCGAGCAGGGAATGCTGACGATGCTGCATGCCGAGAGCGGCGATGTGATTGACATCCTGGTTGCCGAAGCGCTGGCCGCCGGACACCGCTCGCCGGTCTGGCACGCCCGAACGCGTCCGGCCTGGGGCGCGGTCGAAGCCACGCTGCGCGGCATCGCCCTGGCCGCTCAGGCCGGCGCCCCGCTGTACATCGTGCACGTGAATGTCGCCGGCGAGGTCGATCAGATTCGCTACGCGCGGGAGCGCGGGCTGCCGGTGATGGGCGAGACCTGTCCTCCCTACCTGTTCTTCACCGAGGACGATCTGGCGCGCCCCGACGGCGCCAAGTGGGTGTGCTCGCCTCCGATGCGTACTCCGGCTGACAATCAGGCGCTGTGGGAGGGGCTGACGGCGGGGGACCTGCAAACGATCGGAACCGATCACTGCCCGTTCTTCTTTGATGGAACCCAGCCAATCGAG
>JALHUE010000020.1 GCA_022866145.1 Anaerolineales bacterium
AGTCGTGCGTCAGACTGACTCAGGGCGCGATCTTCCTCGGCCCGGCATCCCTGCAGGCGACGGCGGCCAGCCTTCTGTGGAATCTTGCGCCACTGGCCGTCGCTATCGCTGGAGGGATCGGGGTGAGTGAGAGGAGTTCCCCGATCGAGTGGACCGCGATCGGAGGCCGTCTGCACGGCGCCGGGCTTTGCTTCCTGCTGAGTGCTTGCCCTGCTGCCGGTAAATTCGGTTGCTCTTGGCGGCGATGTCGATCGCCGCAAATCCTCTGTCGGCTTTGCTCAGACGAGGCATCCACCGTGAGCCGGGGCTCTCATCGGCCGTCGTCACCCTGGTGAACATAGGGGTCGGTGGCGGCCGGTTGCTGGCCGCCGGGTGTTGGCTCAAAGAAGAACCCGGCCGGTTGGCTCGTGGCCCGGGCGGGTGAGCTGCTCTAGCCCGGGGCGGAGGCCAGGCGCGTTCGCTGGTAGTGGCGCCTGGCTTTGGCGCGATTGCCGCAGTTTTCCATCCCACACCAGCGCCGGCTGCGGTTGCGGCTGCCATCGTAGAACAACCATCCACACCCACGATCATCGGCGCATTCCCCGACGCGGGCGATCTGGTCGGAAGTCAACAGACTCCCGGCGGAGAGCGCCACCGGCCACAGCGGCCGATCCAGGCTGAACCGTGACGACCATACCCACAGGAATCCGCTGGCTCCGCGGCCGAGGCTAAGCTCCTGGGTAGCGCGCTGCCAGGCGGCATTGACCGCCTCGATGTCCTCTGGCGCTCCGCTCCGCCCGTGGGCGATGGCGGAGAACAGCCGATAGATCGCCTCTCGCAGGCCGACGGCCTGGCGCATGGTCCGATCGGCCTGGCCCGGATTCTCTTCGGCCGAGCGCCGCAGGGCATTGGCCTCATCCGGGTTGAGCACCCCGGCCTTTTGTGCCCAGGCGACCAGTTCACCATAGGAGGTCAGCTCCTCGATCGGCTGAGGGCTGGCATGCCAGTTGGCGGTGTTGGCAAACTCCAGGCACAAACGGCCGGCTTCGAGGTTGAGCGCGCGTTCATCCCAGGTGTCCATAACCAGTAACCGCCTCTTGACAGGTTATATAAGCCGTGCTAACATCTAACCAGTGAACCGATTGTAACCAGTTATACATGGCGTGTCAAGGTCAGCCCGGCGGGAGCGGGGCGTGAGCCAAGGAGTGGGAAATGGTCAACCTGTATGGGCTTGAGCTGGAAGCGCAGTTGCGGCTGGAGCGCAGCCGGGCACTGGCGCGCACGGCTCGGCAGCTGGGAGAGGCGAGGCTGTCCAAGCCGGCCCGGTCGGGGGGGCTGAAGTGGAGGATGGGCGAAGTCCTGGTCCGCCTCGGTCGGTGGCTGCAAGGCAACCCCGATCCTCGTTGGTCGCGTTCGGAGTTGGCCTGGAAGTGAACGCAAGGTGGCGCGGGTCGCCGTGGGTACACCGCGCCCTCCGGGGTTGCCGCGTCCCAAGACACGACGGCAGACGGGCGGCGTTCGGACCGCTCGTTGC
>JALHUE010000021.1 GCA_022866145.1 Anaerolineales bacterium
CCAGGCGCTTCTGCAGCTCAGAGACCCTCGCCCACTGCTCCTCGTACCGCTGGGCTACGGTTTCCCGAAGGATCTTATCCGCTGCTCGCCGGTTCTCACGGTCGACATAGCCCACGAACCCGGCAAGGAACCCCCGGATCTCCCCGATCAGGTCGCTGGTCGAAGTGACTTTTCCCAATGGATCGCCCATCGCATTCTCCTCATGAACTTGGCCTGCGCCTCGAACGCGCGCCATAGGAATTTTACCGTCCAAACCCACTGTTGACAACCGAGGCGCCTGACGTTCGGCTGACCGGTGCAGGCCTTCCGTTCCAGCCGCCTGTATTATCATTAGGGGCTGACAACCCCCTGAGGAGCGAGCGATGGCCAATTTGGAGACCCTGCGGCGGGTCGCCGAGACTCTCGGCGACGCCATTACGATCGAGCCTGGGCCTACGGTGACGGTTCGCCAGCCCGAGGTACTGCGCCAGCGGATCGCGGGCCTAGTGCGGATCGCCTGCCTGGGCGCCCAGCCCGAGAAAGGCCTGGCTTGTTGGCTGGTGCGGGAACTGGCCGTCGAATCCGGCGCCCTTCCGGCCTCGATCGACTCGCTGTATCTCGCCCGCGGCGCGGGCAAGACCCGCAACGACTTCTCGGTGCCGGCCATGAACCTGCGCGCCTTGCCCTTCCAGGCCTCCACAGCTGTCTTCCGCGCAGCGCGAGCGGCCGACGCCCAGGCCATCCTGTTTGAGATAGCCCGCTCCGAGATAGGATACACCGATCAGCGGCCGGCGGAGTACGCCGCCTGCGTCCTGGGGGCGGCCATCGCCGAGGGCTACCGCGGCCCGGTCTTCATCCAGGGCGATCACTTCCAGGTGAGCGCCAAGAAGTTCAAGCAGAACCCAACCGCCGAGGTCGAAGCAGTCAAGGCCCTGACCGCCGAAGCCATCACCGCCGGGTTCTTCAACATCGACATCGACACCTCCACCCTGGTGGACCTCGATCAACCGACCCTGCGCGAGCAGCAGCGGGTGAATTTCACCCTGTGCGCCGAGTTCTCGGCCTTCATTCGCCAAGTCGAGCCGCCGGGGGTTGTGGTCTCGATCGGGGGGGAGATTGGCGAAGTCGGCGGGCACAACAGCACCGAACCCGAACTGCGCGCCTTCATGGACGGGTACAAGGAGTGGATGCCGCACGCGCTTGGGGGCAGGCCCGGCCTGTCGAAAATTAGCATCCAAACCGGCACGTCCCATGGCGGGGTGGTCCTTCCCGACGGGACGATCGCCAAGGCCAAGGTGGACTTCGGGACCCTGCAGAAGCTCTCCCTGCTGTCGCAGAGGGTCTACAAACTCGGCGGCGCCGTTCAGCACGGGGCTTCGACCTTGCCCGAGGAAGCCTTCACTCGGTTCGCCGAGGCCAACGCCCTCGAGGTTCACCTGGCCACCAATTTCCAGAACATGCTCTACGATCGGCTGCCGGAACTCCTGCGCCAAGAGATGTACGCCTACCTGGCCAAGAACCATCCCGAGGAGCGCAAGGAAGGCCAGACAGACGAGCAGTTCTACTACGCCGCCCGCAAGCGGGCGCTCGGCCCCTTCAAGCGGCAGCTCTGGGAGATGTCGGCCGACGCTCTGGCCCAAGTCACCTCGGCCTGGGAGCAGCAGTTCGGCCTACTCTTTCAGCGATTGAATATCCGCGGCACGCGGGCTGAGGTGACTCAACACGTCAAGCCCGTTGCAGTCCGGGCGCCGTTGGCAGCCTTCCTGAGGGCGGCCGGGGTCGAGGAGGATGTCCGCGACCTGGCCGACTGAGCGCTGACCGTGTTCCGCGAGGGACAGCGACCGGACCCTGGGCGCTACGCGGTCGTCCCGCGCACGCTGACCTTCCTCACCCGCCCGGGCGAGGTCTTGATGATCCGCCTGGGCCCCGGGAAAGGTGCCTGGGCCGGCCGGCTCAACGGCATCGGCGGGCATATCGAGGCCGGCGAAGAACCCCTGGATGCGGCCCGGCGCGAGGTTGACGAGGAGTGCGGACTGGCGGCGGCACGGATGCGCCTGGTCGGTGCAATCCTGATCGACGTCGGCAAGACGCCCGGAATTGGGCTGTACGTGTTCGTGGGCTCGGCTGACGGAGAACCGGTTTCGAGCCCTGAGGGAGTGCCGCTCTGGGTGCCGGTCGAGGAGCTGGACCAGCACCCGCTGGTCGAGGACATTCCCCAGGTCCTGCCGCTGGCGCTGCGCTGCTACCGCGAGCGCACCACCTTCACCGGTTCCTATCGCTTCACCTCCGACGGCCGGGCCGAACTACGCTTCACGCCGTCGGAAGCCTGAAGGCGCCCGAGAGCAGCAGCGGGCCAGCCGCCCCTTGCCTGCTCTCAGCTCATCCAACCAAGGACCGCACCCCGCAGGGCGCGGACCTTTCCTGCTTTCACTAGGCGAACTCACGGGATGGGGTTGCCCCGCTCTCCGGCCTGCAGGCCTGGATCGCGTCGAGCCCTTCAGCCGTTGCGTCAATGCCATCCACCCGGTCGGTGGCGGGACGCCCATCGCTTGTTGCGACGCAGCCAACGGCTCCGGTCCCAATGGGGCTGCCGGTCAAGCCGGGGCCATTGCACCGGATCCAGCGGAAGCGGTCAATGAGGACTCTCCAGCCAAGCAATCGGTGGGGAACCCCAACCTGATTAGGACCGGACCCGGATCTTCCTCAGGCCGATGTCGCTTTCGACGCCGATCGAGACGCTGTTCTTGTTGAGACCCTCTCCGCGACCCGAGTTTCAGCAGGACTCAATCTTGCCGCGGCAGCTTGTTCACCCCGAAGCGCCCGCCGACGGCGCAGTCAGTACCCAAGGCGCCAAAGCGATGACCCGCACATTGGAGCTGTCTGGGACCTGGAGGCCGTTCAACCCGGCCAGGCCGAACCCGCTCGAGTCGGACCAACCCCCCCCTCCTCCACCCGACGCACTGGCCACGACGTGACTCCGGCCGCCAGGATGAAGCCAGGCGCTGGATATTCGAGGGCCGCGATGGATTCGGCACGACGCTGGCGTTCACTGAAAGAGGAGGTTGTCAGCCCTGGGCCTTGGGAACCCTACAGCCCAATCGAGTCGCCCGGAAGATCGGGCTCAATGGCCGCGAAGAAGGCCAACAGTGTGCCTCCGTACTTCCTCTGGTCGCGCAGAGTCAGTCGGGAAAGCGGGAGCGGCTTGAACTCACGGGGATGAAGTTGGGCGATGACCCAGGCATCGGGCGCCAGGATGCCCGGTGCCTGGTCAAGCGCGGATACGGCCGACGACCACAGCTCTTTGTACTGAGGCGGGGCAACGTAGACATACTCAAACACCCTGCTGCGGGCCTGGTGCAGCCAGGTGAAGGCGTCGGTTTGGATCACCTCGGCCCCAGCCTGCAGGCCAGTCGCTTGCAGGTTGGAGCGGATCGTTCTGACGGCAATCTGCGTCCGCTCCACGAAGACGGCCTGAGCGGCGCCACGGCTCAAGGCTTCGATCCCCACCGCCCCGGTGCCGGCGAACAGGTCCAGGAACCGAGCTCCGGCGATGTCGCCGCCGATGATGTTGAACAGTGCTTGTTTGACCCGGTCCGGAATCGGCCGGGTGGTGTCGCCCGGCACCATCTCCAGGCGTCGGCCCTTCGCCCGACCTGCGCTCACCCGCAATCCCGCCACAGACTTGGCCGCCTTCGTGGCTATGCGCAGTTCTCGACGGAGATGCGGGCAGCCAGGAAGTTTGCCCGCGGCGCGTGAACCGGCGTGACGCACCCTGTCCCCAGCAGCAGGCCCTTGCCGGACACGCTGCGAATCGCGCCCTCGGCCTCGAGCCGTACCCCCGCCGGATCTCCCAGGACCATCGTCTCGTTCCGCCGCAGCCCACCGCAGACCGCGCCCCGCACCCGACCCCGGGCTTCGGCCAAGCTGGGCGGTGTGTCACGGTCATGCCAGTTCACGATCTGCACCGGATAGCTTTCAGCCAGCTCGAAGATCACCGCCTCCCCATGCAGATGCAGCAGATTGCACCACAGCCCCTGGCCGGCTTCGAGTATGCGGCGATCAAACGGCTCCCCAAATCGAGCATACCCGGCCCGATCGAAGAACCGGTAGCTCCCATGTTGGACGGCATAATAGATCCCAGCGATCCCCGTTCGTGAAACTGCTTGCACGAAGTCGATCGTCGTCTGGGTGATCACCTCCAGCGCCCGCAGGACCTGATCCGGCGAGCTGTGCAGATGCTCAAACAGCAGCGTCTCCCCGGCCAGATTCTTGGCCTGGGCCAGCGGGCTGAACACGGTCTGCAGAACCGGCGTCCCATCCGCCACACCTTGAACAACCTGCTGGAGACAATCGAGCTGGGAGCGCAGCGATGGGGAATCGCCGGGGAGCACGGGCAGCCTGAGCCAATCCTCGGCGAGCCTGACGGCCCGCTGGGTGTAGCGGCGGGTTCCTTCCGGGTTCCCCTCCCACACATCGGCGACGCCCCAATCTCGAACGCAGAAAGAGGAGGCTGGCGTCACCTTGACCAGGTCGAAGTCGAACTCGCGCTGGAAAGCCAGGGTGGCCTGGGCCAGGCTGTGTGAGTCCTGGTCATCCACTGGGAAGTGACGCCACAGCGCAACCGGCAGACGATCGGCCACCTCCCCTCGGATCGCGGCCTGCAGACGCTCGCGCTTGGTCGTCATGCCCGTTCCCAGGTCTCCGGCTCGAGATCCCACACGCCGCGGGTGATCTGGTTCAGATGCCCAACTGCCAGTCGCCGCAACATCCGGCCCCGGGTGTGGTCCTCGATCTGGTGGTGGTTGTCGACCACGGTTTGAAAGGCCAGCCGCGCCTCTTGGGCCTTGCCTTGGGCGCGCCACACCAGACCGGCCAGATAAGCGGCTTCGACATCCCCCGGGGCCTGAGGCAGCAGCTCACCCACGATCCGCTGCGCTTGCGCCAGATCCTCGGCCCCATAGGCGGCCCAGGCCTGGTCGAGCGGCGGGAGGGGCTCGGTCCTGCCCGGCTGAGAAGCTGTTTGCACCTGCTTGCGCTTAGCCATGCCTCACCTCCCGCCTATTGGCTGCCCGCCAGCAGGGCCGGGATTGCTTCCGGGGTCTCAGCGACGCGGACTCCGGCCGCCTCCAGAGAGCGCACCTTGTCCGCCGCAAGGCCGGTGCCGCCTTCGACAATTGCACCGGCGTGGCCCATGCGCTTGCCCGGGGGTGCGGTCCGGCCGGCGATGAAGCCGACGACGGGCTTGCTCACATGATCGGCGATGAACTCGGCAGCCCGTTCCTCATCGGTCCCGCCGATCTCTCCGATCAGGACCACCGACTCGGTCTGGCCATCCCCTTCGAACATGTCGAGTGCGTCGACGAAAGAAGTACCGTTGATCGGGTCGCCTCCGATTCCGACACACGTCGAAACGCCCATCCCGACCTGCTTCAAGGCATACAACACCTCATAGGTGAGCGTGCCCGAACGCGACACTACCCCGACACTCCCGGGGATCGCCACCTGAGCCGGGATGATACCGGCCTTGCACTCGCCCGGAGTCAGCACGCCTGGGCAGTTCGGTCCCACCAGGCGCACGCCTTTCTGGTCCATATAGCGGCGCACCTGCATCATGTCCTGCACCGGGATGCCTTCAGTGATGATGATCACCAGTTCCACCCCGGCATCGGCGGCCTCCATCGCCGCGTCGGCGGCGAAGCGGGCGGGGACGAAGATCACGCTGCAGTTGGCGCCGGTAGCCTCGACCGCCAGCTTGGCGGTGTCGAAGACCGGAATCTTGCCGCCGAAGACCCACTCGCCACCCTTGCCGGGCGTCATCCCGGCGACGACCTTCGTGCCGTAGTCCAGCATCTGAGCCGTGTGGAAGGTGCCCTCTCGGCCGGTGATCCCGTGAACAACCAGGCGGGTGTCTCGATCGACAAGAATGCTCATGCCGTCCCCCCCTGGCCCGCCAGCTCAACGACGCGCTGGGCAGCCCGCTCCAAGGTTGTTGCGGTCTCCAGCTTCGCCTGGGCCAGGAGCTCCCGTCCCTCCTGCTCATTCGTGCCAACGAGGCGGACGACGATCGGGATCTTGGGTTTGAGCTGCTCCAGGGCCAACAGTAGCCCACGGGCAACCTCATCACAGCGAGTGATGCCGCCGAAGACATTGATCAGCCCGGCCTTGACCCGCAGGTCGGCGAACACCATGCGCAGTGCCGCAGCGACCTTGTCGGCGCCGGCCCCGCCTCCGATGTCGAGGAAGTTGGCGGGGGTACCGCCATGCAACTGAATCACATCCATGGTGGCCATCGCCAGCCCGGCCCCGTTCACCAGGCAGCCGATGTTGCCATCGAGTTTCACATAGCTGAGGCCATACTTGCGGGCTTCTTGTTCGGCCGGTGCTTCCTCGTCCAGATCGCGCATCTCCGCCAGCCCCGGCTGTCGGAACAAGGCGTTATCGTCCAGCACAACCTTCCCATCCAGCGCCAGCAGCCGGCCGTCCTTGGTGATCACCAACGGGTTGATCTCGGCCAACGTGGCATCTGAGTCCCGGTAGGCCTTGTACAGAGCAAGGGCGATTTCGATGAAATCCTTCCAAAAGTCGCGGGGCAGCTCGATCGAGGCCGCCAGATCTCGCGCCTGGTATTCGCGCAGTCCTAGCAGTGGATCGATGAGGGCGCGGACAATGCGCCCGGGGACGGTGCGGGCCACCTCCTCGATGTCCACGCCGCCTTCGGCCGAGGCGATCATCACCGGGCAGCGGTTCGCCCGGTCATTGGTCACGCCGAGGTAGATCTCCGTCTGGATCTCCGCGGCTTCGTCGACCAGGACTTTCCGGACAGGAAGACCCTTGATCTCCATCGCCAGGACGTGGGTCGCCATCTCTTGGGCCTCCTCCGGCGACGTCGCCAGGCGAATGCCGCCGGCCTTGCCTCGGCCGCCTACCAGGACCTGCGCCTTGACCACAACCCGGCCGCCCAACTCCTCAGCGATCCCCTTGGCTTCGGAGGCAGTTGTCGCCACCCGGCCTTTCGGGATCGGAATTCCGAATTGTGCAAACAGCTGCTTGGACTGGTATTCGTGTAGCTTCATCGACACTCCCTTGTCCCGTTGTCCCGTCTGAGCCCGCCGCCGCCGGTCTCACCCGCCATCGGCGAGACTGAAGCGCATCAAACGACCGTTGCCTGCGTCCACGACCCACAGATTGCCCTGAGCGTCAAACTCGAGGCCGGTAGGGAGATCGAAGGTTGACTCCGTAGCCCCAAAATCCCCCCACCCCTGAAGAAATTTGCCGGTCTGATCGAAGCACAACACCCGGTACCCCTCAGGGTCGGAGGCGCACACAATCCCCTCCGACGAGACCGCCAGATACGGCTTGTTGTCGAGGGACTGTCCGTACCAACCCTCAATCGGCCATTCCCGGATCGGCTCGAACACGTTCGGCTCCGTCTCTTCGAAGACCTGGATCCGTTGGTTCCAGGTATCGGCGATGTAGACCCGCCCCTCATTGTCGACCGCCAGGCCCACCGGCTCATCCAGCTGGCCTTCAAGGTAGCCGGGGACACCGAACTGGCCGAGAGAGGCGCCCTGATCGTCGAAGATGGCGACCCGCTTGTTGCCGGTATCGGATACGAACAGGCGTCCTTGCTCGTCGACGGCCACCGACCTCGGCCCCCAGAATGCCGTCGGCGATTCGGCCTGGCCGAAGGTCCCGATCATGCCCAAGAACTCACCCGTAGGGCCGAAGTGCTGCACCCTGTGATTCCAGGTGTCGGCAACGTACACGCTACCGTCAGGCGCCACCGCAACATCCCACGGCTCGTTGAAGGTGCCTCCCGGAGCCTCCCCCTGGTCGAGGCGGCCCAGCTCCCCCCACACCTGCAGCACCTCCCCCGTGGGGGCGAGGTGCTGGATGCGGTGGTTGAGCGTGTCAGCCACGTACAGGCTGCCGTCCGGCGCCACGTCGATTGCCCGCGGCTTCGAAAACTGGCCGGCTGAAGTTCCAGTGAACCCCAGGATGGGTTCCGCCGCTTTGAGACTCATGCCGCCTTCGTACGGGTCGACGAATGTGACCGGCGCCAGCGCCTCCGGTGCCGCTCCGTAGTCCCACACCTGGCTGACGATATCCTTGCGGATGAAGAGCTTCATCCGGTCCGATGGACTCCAATTCTTCTGGGAGAAGTCGATCCCACGAAGCTCGCCGTAAGCCGTATAGTCCCGGTTGAGCCAGATGTCCATCAACGCCTGGCGATACTCCGCCGAAGTCAGGGCTCCGCGAATCCTTTCCCAGGTCAGGCCGAAGTACTCCTGGGTCGGCCACCACATGCGGATGTACTCGAACGACTGGTAGCGATCGCCCAGCAGGGGCTCGATCTTCGCCCAGTTGTTGTCGCCGGCGATGATCACGGGATAGTTGAGCAGCTCCCGGGTCGGGTTCGGCCCGTAGTAGTGCACATTCCGGTAGTTGCGGAAGTACCACGAATACGGCCAGGAGACGTCATCATCATAGGCAACATCGATCGACAACCCGTCGTTCATCCGCCGCGAAAGGTCCTCAACCTGCCCCAGCACAACCTTGACCGCCGGCGAGGAGTGGGCGTAGACCAGGAACTCGGTCGCCAGATCCGGGGTGATGTACGCCGCCCGAAAAGCCGCCCGAGCCGTCAGCAGGTACAGCAGCCCAGCGAACCCTACCAGCAGCAGTTGACCCAAGCGTTTCCAGCTCCAACCGCGCATGGCGAAGACAAGCAGCACAATCGCCCCGATGCTGGCCGCGGTCGCGGCCAGGAAGCCGGTCGTGGCTTCGAGCTGAAGCATCTCCTTCCCCTGAAAAGGCGGCGGGCTCCCGAGCAGAGCCCCCAGTGCCTTGGGGAGCGAGACCAGCAGCAACCCGACCCCGAGCAGAACCAACCAGGCACGGCCCCGAGAAAAAGCACTCCAGTCAATGCTCTCCAGAAGCCGGCCGATTCCCCACCCGCCCAGCAGAATCATCGGCAGGGTGATATGCACCGTCAGCCACGGCATGCGCTCCCCGGCGAACGTGTACAGGACCAGCGAGGTGAGGCACCAGTAGGCCAGGAACTCCGGGACCGGGAAGCGAGCCTGCAAGTCCGGGCCAGGCTCACCCGGCTTGCGATGCAGTCCGGCCAGGGCGTAGATCCCGGCGAGCAGGGCGGCCAGCGCCGGCAGGAATTCATACATCGGCAGTTGAATCAGCAAATAGTAGTACAGAGGTTGACTGCCGCGTTCAACGCCATGCTGGACCAGCCAGTACCCCAGTGAACCTACCAGGCCTGATAGCACGCCTGGGCCATGGGTGAACAGGGACGAGTACAGAGGCACGAAGATCGCGGCGAACACCCCAGCCGCGATCAGCCAGCGGCGCCAGTCCCACACCAGGCCGACCACGGCCGAAATCCCGACTAGCAGCAACAAGACGGCACCGGTCTTGTTCACCGACTGCGGATCGGAGTACGCCAGCGGATCCCAACCGAGGAGGTTGGCCGGGATCGAAGCCAGCAGCGGCAGCGTCAGGGTGCCGCTGATCACCAGCAGGTCGAGGTAGGCGAAATGGGTGCGAAGTCGTCGGCCAAAGGCGAGGATCAGCGTCACGGCCAGCAGCACGGCTCCGGCCAGGGCCAGCAGGATTCCGATCGCCACCAGCGGCGACTGGAAGGCACCGGCGGCGGCGACGACCTCGCCGGGATCGAGCGGGGCAGCGGTCTCGCCGGTGGCCACCAGCCCGCCACCGGAGCGCTCGCTCACCAGAGTCAGCAGGGCGACAAGAGCCCCGAATCCCGCCGCCATCAGACCGACCACGAACCCGGTCTTCAGCCCAGGCCTTGGCCAGCGGGTTCGCAACAGCTGCCAGGCCAGGGCAACCGCCAGGAATACCAGCAGTTGGGCGACATAGATGAAGTGTGTTTCCTTGGTTGCGGCGTGGAGCGACAGCGCCGCCGCCAGCAGGTACAGCCAGCGGCTCTGACGGGTTTCGAAGTAGCGAAACACCGCCAGGAACATCAACAGCCCCTCGACGACCACGAAGGCCTCGTTACGAACGTAGCGCGAGTAGTACAGCATGTAGGGAGAGACCAGCATCAGCGCCGCGGCGGCGATCGCCCCCAGCGTCCCCAACCAGCGGCGGAAATACCACAACATCCCGACCGCCATCGCCCCGGCCAGGGCCGCAGGGAAATGTGCCGTGGTATCGGTGTCCCCGAAGAGGAAGAACGAAGCCGCCACCAGGTGAAACTGTAGCGGGCCGTGCATCAGCGGTGTGTGCTGGAAGCCGCGCCCCTGGGAGTACAGCCAGGAGTAGTAGGTATGCAGGCTCTCGTCGTGGCTCATCACCCGGGTCTCCAGGTCGGCGAAGCGGGTGATCACCGCGAGCACCACGAGCAGCACGAAGGCGACGATCTCCCAACGGATCGTCAGCTTGCGGTCGAGGATGTCGTCGCCGGCTTGGGCGGCAGTCGTCTTGCCCTTTGGCTGGTTCATTGATTGCCCACCTTCTCCACCCTGGGGTTCGCCATGGCGGGCCCGAGTTCCCCGCCTCTCTCAGGCTGTCGGCGCAGGCGCCCGACCTCGCGCCCGCTCAACGCCCGCCACTTACCGGGAGCCAATGCCCCGAGCACCAGGCCAGCGAACCCGGTGCGAATCAGCCTGCGCACACTCAAACCCAATGCTTGCGCACTGAGCCGCACCTGCCGCTTCTGGCCTTCCCGCAGCACGACCTCCACCCAGCGATCGTCATCCTTCCGAGGTTGCAGACTGACCTGCGCCGGACCGAATCGGGTTCCATCCTTCAGGGTAATGCCGCGGCCCCAAGCGGCGAGTTGCGCCGAGGTCGGCCGATGATCCAGCAGGACCTGATAGGTCTTCTCATGTCCGTAGCGGGGATGGGTCAGCCGCTGCGCCAGCGGGCCGTCATTGGTCATCAGCAGCAGGCCTTCGCTCTGCATGTCCAAGCGGCCCACCGGATACAAGCGTAGATCAGCCGGCACCAGGTCGCGGACGGTTGGCCGACCTCCTTGGCTTCGCAAGGAAGACAGCACGCCGCGCGGCTTGTTCAGCATGAGGTACGCCAGAGATTCGGCGCGGCCAAGCGGCAGTCCGTCCAGCTCAATGTGGTCGGTGTCTGGCTCGACGACCATCCCCAGGACCGCCACCTTGCCATTCACGCGAACTCGCCCGGAGCGGACGAGATCCTCCGAGGCGCGCCGGGAGCCCACGCCGGCCTGGGCGAGCGCTTTCTGCAGACGAATGCCCATCAGCCGCCCTCGTCCCCCGCGGGTGCGGACGGCGGATCCTCCGCCGGCGCCGACTCGGCGCGAGCCTCGACTTGCAGCGGAGGCAGCTCGCTCAGCCGCGTCAGGCCGAAGTGCTGGAGGAATTCCGGCGTCGTGGCGTACAGGATCGGACGCCCGGCGCCCTCCGCCCGCCCGACCTCTTCGACCAATCCGTGCCGCAGCAGCGTCTGCAGCGCGGTTTCGGAATTCACGCCACGCACAGAGTCGATCTTGGGACGCGTGACCGGCTGCTCATAGGCCACGATCGCCAACACCTCCAGGGCGGCGCGCGTTAGGCGCGTCGTTCCCTCCAGGTTGAGGAAGTGTTCGACGTCCTGGGCAAGCTCCGAGGCGGTCGTCAGCTGAACAGCACCGTGATGCCACTGCAGGCGAATCCCGCGCCCCGCCGAGGCCTGGTCGAGCGTTTGCAGCCCATGCTCGACCTCGCGGGGCGAGACGCCCAGCGCCGCCGCCAGCTGGGCGGCCGTCGCCGGACCCCCGGCCACAAACAGAAGCGCTTCCAGACGCTGCGTCAGCCCATCTGCAGCAGGCGCGGAAGCCGGCATGCTATAATCTCGGTTCGATTGAGACTCCTGCAACGTGCTCATGAGATGATGACCGACAAGCGCCTCCCAATCATACTGGCAGCCCTGACCCTGACCGCCGCCACACTGGCGTGCCAGATCGATTTGGGGGGTCCGCCGCCTCCGCCGCAGCCGGTGACCCCGGCCAGCGGACCCGCCGCCAGCCTGGACCAGGTCTGGCGGTCCGCAGTCGAAGGCGCATCCGAGTCTGGGGAAGTCGTCTTCATCCTCGACGAAGCTCAGCTGACAGGCTATCTAAGCTCATATCTGGCCAAGCAGCAAGATCCCGTGTTCTCCGATCCCCAGGTGAGCCTGCGCGACGGCCGGCTGCGGATCCAGGGGACGGTCCAGCAGGGCGTGCTGAAAGCCGGCTTGCTGGTCACGATTGTGCCAGAGGTGAATCCCGAGGGCGGCATCGCCTTCCGGATCGAGTCGGCGGATTTGGGCCCAGCACCAGCACCGGAGGCAGTCAAGGAGAGTATCTCAGCCGTCCTGACGGAGTTGCTTTCCGGGCCCCTGGGATCTTTGGCGACCGGCGTCCGGGTCACTTCCCTGGTGGTCGATGAGGGACAGATCGCCATCGTCGGTGAGCTGCACTAGGGCCGGATGGGGATTATACCAGCCCGGTCCGGCATTGCCCTCGGCATGATGCCACCCCACGCAAGCCTCCGGCTGACCTCCCTGTGGATGTTCCTGGCCCTCGGGCTTGCCGGTTGCGCTGCACCGATCACAACCGCCGGGGATCTCAACGTAACCATCATCGCCGATGGCGAGGAGCTCGCCGCGCGTGTCCCGGCCGGCTCTACGGCGCTCCAGGCCTTGGAAACGGCGGGGGTCAACCTGGGGGCCTCCGACCGACTGGAGCCTCCGGCCTACGCCGTGCTCTCCGACGGCACGCACATCATGGTCACGCGAGTCAACGAGCGGTTTGAAGTCGAAACCGAAGTCGTGCCCTTCGAGCGCCAGACGATCCGCAACGAAGCGATGCCTGAAGGGGAGAGCCGTCTGCTGCAGCCTGGCATGAACGGCCTGCAGGAGATCACCTACCGCGTCGTCGAGGAGGAGGGCAAGCCTGCCTCCCGGACAGCGGTGAAGGTGGTGGTGGCCGAAGCTCCGGTGCCGGAGATCGTGATGATCGGGGCGCAGCTCTCTTACGCTCCGCTCTCCGTCGAGGGTGTGCTGGCCTACCTCTCTGGAGGGAATGCCTGGATCATCCGCGACGACACGCGGAACCGGCGACCGATCGTCGTCGGCGAGAACCTTGACGGCCGTGTCTTCCGCCTGTCGCCAGACGGCCGCTGGCTGCTGTTCTCGCAAGCCCCCGCCGATCCGTCGTCAGCGGAAATCAATCGCCTGTGGATCGTCTCGACCTCCGAAGCCGCGACCGAACCGATCGACCTTCAGGTCAGCAATATCGTGCACTTCGCCGATTGGTCGCCCCAGGCAATCGACGGCTACACGCTCGCCTACTCCACAGTCGAACCCAGCCCGGGCGCCCCCGGCTGGCAGGCCAACAACGACCTCTGGCTGCTCACCCTGACATTCGCCGGAAGGGTCGCCGACCGAGAGCAGATCGTCGAGAGCAACGCCGGCGGCCAGTACGGCTGGTGGGGCACTTCCTTCGCCTGGGCCCCCGACGGCAGCCAACTCGCTTATGCCCGGGCGGATGGCATCGGGCGGGTCCCCCTCGACGAGCCCGGGCTCCTGCCCCTGGTTGAGATTCAGCCGTACCAGTCGTTCTCGGACTGGGCTTGGGTTCCGGGCGTGGCCTGGGGAGGCGACAACCAGTCGCTGTACTTCGTTGACCACGCTCCACCCCAGGGTCTGGAAAGCCCAGCCTCCTCGCCGGCATTTGATCTTTCTGCATGGATCGGGGATTCCGCAACCGCCGTGCCGCTCATCGGCCAGGCCGGGATGTTCTCGTATCCGGCGGTTTCCCCGGCCCAGATTGAGGCCGGCGGAGAATTGGCCTACCGGATCGCCTACCTCCAGGCGCTGGCGCCCCTGGAGAGCCAGAACAGCAGCTATCAGTTGAGCATCGTCGACCGCGATGGCAGCAACGCCTCTCTCCTCTTCCCACCACCTGGTGAGGCAGGGCTGACACCCCGGCCGCTTGCCTGGTCACCATCCGCCGATCGGGTGGCGGTGCTGTACCGCGGCGACTTGTGGATCGTGGATGCGCAGACGGGCCAGGGCCAGAGGCTGACGGGCGACAACCAGACTGCGGCCATGGACTGGAAAGGCGGCTCCTGAGGCCGGGTCCGCACAGGGAGTTGATGGACCCTGCTCGCCATCCTTGACCAGCGGAGCAGCGCCCGGCGCTCAGCGAGAGATGATGCCTGTCGGCCAGCGGCGGGCAGCAAAGGAGGACGATTCAGTGAGAGTCCTGGTAACGGGCGGAGCCGGTTTCATCGGCTCCCATCTTTGTGACCGGCTGCTCGCCGAGGGGCATCAGGTCGTCGTCGTCGACAACCTGGTGACGGGGCAGGTCGAGAACATCGCCCACCTGGCGGGCCGGGAGGATTTCCACTTCATCAAGCATGATGTCTCCAACTTCACCTTCATCCCCGGCCATGTCGACGCCGTGCTTCATCTCGCCTCCCCTGCCAGCCCGAACCCGACCTCTCCGTACGGCTACCCTCAGCTTCCGATTCAAACGCTCAAGGTCGGAGCGCTGGGCACACACAACGCCCTTGGGCTGGCCCGCGCCAATCGGGCGCGCTTCCTCTTGGCCTCAACCTCGGAGGTCTACGGCGATCCGCAAGAACATCCGCAGCGCGAGACCTATTGGGGCCACGTCGACCCGGCGGGGCCGCGTTCGGTGTACGACGAAGCCAAGCGCTTCGCCGAGGCTATCACGATGGCCTATCACCGTTACCACGGACTAGACACCCGCATCGCCCGGATCTTCAACACCTACGGGCCCCGGATGCGCCTGGATGACGGCCGAGTGGTCCCCAATTTCATCTGTCAGGCGCTGCAGGGGCAACCCCTGACTCTCTACGGCGAAGGCCTGCAGACTCGGTCCTTCTGCTACATCGATGATCTGGTCGAGGGGCTGTACCGTTTGCTGATGTCGGACTCGCATGAGCCGGTCAATCTCGGCAACCCGACGGAAATCACCATCGCCTATCTGGCTGATGTGGTGAACCGGATGACGGCGAACCCCGCCGGCGAGCAGTACGTACCCGAAGGGCGGGCACCGGCAGACCCCCAGCGGCGCCAGCCCGATATCAGCCGGGCCCGCCAGGTATTGGACTGGTTCCCGGTCACCGAGCTTGAGGCCGGCCTGCAGGCGACGATCGCCGATTTCCAGGCACGCCTGTGAGCCTGGCGACCACCCGGCGCAGGCGGGAAACCTCGCGCTTCGCCAAGTTCGCCGTCGTCGGCCTTTTGGGCGCGGTAGTGGACTTCGGCGTCTTCAACCTGCTCATCCGCTTCGCCGGATTCGCCGTTGTGCCGGCGAGCATTCTGTCCTTCACGGCGGCGGTGACCAGCAACTTCATCTGGAATCGCTACTGGACCTACCCGGATTCCCGCAGCAAGCCGCTTCATCGCCAAGCCGGACAGTTCGCCCTCATCTCGGCGATCGGGCTGGCCATCCGAACCCCGCTGGTCGCCGTGCTCGTAGGCCCGATGACCACGATCGCCTCCGGCCTGACCGCCGCCGCCGAGGACATGACCGGGCCGCTCCCCAGCCTGCCCCCCGCGGAGGTGCTAGGTGCCAACCTGGCGCTGGCCACGGCTGTGATCGTCGTCCTGTTCTGGAATTTCCTGGCCAACCGTCTCTGGACCTACGCCGATGTCGAGTGAGCCAGGCGATGGCTGTCTGCAAGCTGGGTCGGTCCCCAGGGCCTGTATAATCTGGGATACGGGACGAGCGTGGGCGAGCGCATGACCGCCAAACCCCCAGCCAAGATAATCCCGATCTACAACACCAAGGGCGATTGCGAAGCCTTCATGGTGTTCCCCTACCTGTATAACGCGCTGGGGGAGTGGGTCGGCTGGGCGACGACGGCCCGGCAGGTCTATGATGTCGAGGGCTACTACGTGGGCTGGCTGACTGATGATCCGAGGATTCTGCGCAAGCGAACCTACGACCGGGCGCCGGCGCGGCGCCCGGTCCCTCCTCCGCCCACCGAGCGCGCCCGGCTCCCGGCTACAGTCCCTCTGCCGCCCATGATGGCCGAGCTGACGTTCGAGGTCTTCGACGTCTTGCTTGATGAGCCGGAGCGCCTGCACACTACCGACACCGGCGAACTCAAGCAAGACATGGATTGAGCCGAGTGCGGGCGCCGACCGAAAGGACCTCCCCCGACCATGTCCGACCAAGCTGACTCAAGCCTGCCCCGGGTCGGGTCGCTCACTGAGTTGCTGCAGCGAGCCTCCTCCAAGCGATTCCTGGAGGCGCCGCCAGCGGAGGACATCGGCCTCACCGACCACGTCGTTTATCCGTTCCTGGCCCTGATCGGTCAGCGCGAGATGCGCCTGGCGTTGCTGCTGGGGCTGATCAATCCTAACGTCGGCGGCGTGCTCCTGGTCGGACCGCGGGGGACGGGAAAGACCACTGCCGTGCGCAGTCTCACGGACCTGCTCCCCCCGGTTGCCCGCAGCCTGTGCCCCTACGGCTGCCTGCCCGAGGACGTGCTGGCCGGCGGAATCGATGCCATCTGCCCTGACTGCGCCCGCCGCTATGCCCAGGGCGAATCCCTTGTCTACCAAGATCAGGTTCGCCTGATCGAACTCCCTCTCAACGCCCGGCTGGAGGATGTCGTCGGCGGTCTGGATGAACGGGCGGCGGTCCACCAGCGTCTGCGCCTCAGTCGAGGCTTGCTCGCCCGGGCCGACCAGAACCTACTGTATGTGGATGAGGTCAACCTGCTCGATGACGAAATCGTGGACGCGATCCTCGATGCCGCTGCCCAGGGCATCTACACCGTCCACCGCGGCCCGATGGCTGCCGTCTACCGGGCGCGCTTCGTCCTGATCGGTTCCATGAACCCCGAAGAAGGCCGGCTCAGGCCGCAGATTCTGGATCGCTTCGGACTGCGTGTGGTCGTGCGCGGCCTCGAAGGGGCGGCCGATCGGATGGAAGCCTACCGACGGTCGGTCAGCTTCCGGGCCAGCCCGCGGCAGTTGGCGCACGAGTACGCCGACGAGACCCAGGCCGCGGCCGAGGAGATTGCCGAGGCGCGAGCCGCCCTGCCAGCTACCTCCATCTCGCCGGCCGCCGAGGCGCTGGGCCTGAGACTGATCAAGGAAATGGGGATCGAATCCCTGCGGGCCGAGATCAGCCTCTTCGAAGCGGCACGGGCGCATGCCGTTGCCGACGGGCGAAGGCAGGCCGATGAACAGGACATCCGCGCCCTGGCCCCCATGGCGCTGCGTATGCGACGCTCGCAATTCATGGTCGACTACCTCGCCGAGCAGCAGAAGGAAGACGACGAACTGATCCGGCTCACCCGCCCACCCCTACCCAGGCGCGGGGGCTCGTCCCGGACGAACTCGAGGCGGACGACACGCGGCACAGACCGCTGAGAATCAATCGAGCCGGCTCATGGCCGGCTCGATACAGCCCAAATAGGCTCAGGCCTTCTTCATCTGCTGATCGATGTAGTCCACGGCCTCGCCGACAGTGGTAATCTTCTGAGCGTCCTCATCCGAAATCTCGCCGCCGAACTTCTCCTCAAAGGCCATAATCAGCTCGACCAAATCGAGCGAGTCCGCCTCGAGCTCTTCACGGAATCGAGCCTCCCGTACGACCTTTGACTCCTCGACACCCAGAAGATCCACGATGATCTTCTTGATATCCTCAAACGTCTCTTCCATGACCGCGCCTCCTCGCCTCGGGCCTGTCTTGTGGGCACATTGTATCCCGGGTGCGCCTCAGGGGCAAGTTGACATGCCACCCCACAGGCTGGTAACATCTCTGCCCGCGTAACCAACACCGGCCCAAGGGGAAAGTTACGGAAACCTCCCAGCGCAAGGCGGACCACATCCGAGTGAACCTGGAGGAGGATGTCCAGTCTGGACAGGCCACCGGGCTCGCCGGGCTCCACTTCGAGCACAACCCGCTGCCCGAGATCGACCTGGCGCAGGTCGACTGCACGCTGCACTTTCTGGGCAAGCCGCTGAAGACGCCGATTCTGATCTCCTCGATGACCGGCGGAACGGCCCAGGCCCGCCGGATCAACCGGACCCTGGCCGAGGCCGCTCAGCTGCATGGCGCCGCCCTCGGTATCGGCTCGCAGCGGGCCGCCCTCGAGGCCCCCGCCTTGGCCGACACCTTCCAGGTACGCGAGGTAGCTCCGGATATCCTGCTGCTGGCCAATCTCGGCGCCGTCCAGCTGAATTATGGCTATGACGCCGATCACTGCCGGCGGGCGGTCGAGATGATCGGCGCCGACGCCCTGGTCCTGCACCTGAATGCCCTCCACGAAGCGCTCCAGCCCGAAGGCAACACGCGATTCTCTGGTCTGCTCAAGCGGATTGAGGCCGTCTGCCGCGCCCTCGAGGTCCCGGTGATTGGCAAGGAGGTCGGGTGGGGCATCTCCGCCGAGGCCGCCCGCCGTCTGGTGGAGGCCGGCGTGGCAGCCATCGACGTCGCCGGCGCCGGGGGGACATCCTGGTCGCAGGTCGAGATGCACCGAGCCCAAACCGAGCACCAGCGCCGCCTGGCCGCCGCCTTCCGGGACTGGGGCCTGCCGACGGCAGACGCGGTTCGCCAGGTGCGGGCAGCCCTGCCCGCCATCCCCTTGATCGCCTCGGGCGGGCTCGGCGACGGCCTGGATATCGCCAAGTGCCTGGCGCTCGGGGCCGACCTGGGTGGGATGGCCGGCCCGTTTCTGCGCAGTGCGGCTGAATCCGTTGAAGCCGTTTCGGATGCCCTGATGCTGGCTACGGCCGAAGTGCGGACCGCGATGTTTGCCACTGGATCCAGGACGCTCTCCGATCTGCGGCGGGCCCGCCTGGCGGCTCGCCCTTGAACACCAGCGGAACCCTGACTCTACACATGCTGCCGGCGATTGAGGCCGAGTTGCAGCTGGCGCTGGATCGCTTCCCCACCCCCTGGTACCACGAACTGGCTGAGATGATCGCCTACCATCTGGGGTGGGACGGCGAGGACCAGGCGGCGCGCGGCAAGAGGGTGCGCCCACTCCTGACGCTGCTGGCCTGCGCCGCGGCCGGCGGAGACTGGCAGCGGGCAGTCCCGGCCGCGGCAGCCGTCGAACTGATCCACAACTTCTCGTTGGTGCATGACGACATCCAGGACCAGAGTGCCACGCGGCGCGGTCGGCAAACCGTGTGGAAACGGTGGGGGATCGCCCAGGCGATCAATACCGGCGACGCCTTGTTCGTGGCAGCCCACCAGGCCGCCTCGCGCCTGTCGACGCGATCGGTCGAGCCCGAGACTGTGCTGGCTGTGCATCAGCGCCTCGACCAGGCCTGCCTGCGGTTGACTCACGGCCAGCATCTCGACCTGGCCTTCGAACAGGCCCAGGTCGTCACCCAGGAAGCCTACCTCGAGATGATTGCCGGCAAGACAGCGGCTCTGATCGAAGCCGCCGCCGCCGCCGGCGCCCTGGTCGCCGACGCGGCGGACACGCGGGTGAACCGGTATGCGGAGTTTGGGCTGCATCTGGGATTGGCGTTCCAGATCCTCGACGATATCCTGGGCATCTGGGGCGAGCCGTCGGTCACCGGTAAGCCTGCCGGCGACGACCTGATTCGGCGCAAGAAAACGTTGCCGGTGCTGATGGGATTGCGCGCCTCCCCCGGCTTCGCAGGGCTATGGGCCCAAGCCGACACCGCAGCCGGAGGGCTGGAGCGCATGCGGCATGAGCTGCAGGCGGCCGGGGTCCTGGAGGACAGCCGCAAGGCCGCGGAGAGTCATACGCTGCAGGCGTTGACCGCCCTCGAGGCTGCACAACCGGCGCCGCCAGCCGGCGCCGAACTCCGCTCCCTGGCCGATTCTCTTCTCCAGCGCCGCCACTGATCTCAGGAATCCGTCCGGCGGCCCCACAGGCGCGTTGCGGGCAATCCCCGGCATGCTATAATCCACCAGTTAATCCTCCACCTCGGGTCTCAGGCAGGCATGCGCCGAAACACGCGAGCACTGCAGAACCAGCAAGGGGAGACGGGGCAGCTGGGCCAACTCCAGCCCGGCGTCACCCTCCAGGATCGATACCTGATCCTGGGGATTCTTGGTGCGGGCGGGATGAGTTCGGTCTACAAGGGCCGCGACCTGCACTTCCCAAACGTCACCAAGCTGGCGGCCGTCAAAGAGATGATCAACCTGGCGGCCGACCCCACGATGTACGAGATGATCGTGCGCAATTTCGAGCGTGAAGCCGACTTGCTGGCGACGCTTTCCCATCCGGCCATCCCTCGCATCTATGACTATTTCTCCCAGGAGAGCTCCTCCTACCTGGTGATGGAGTTCATCGAAGGCCGGGACCTGGAAGCCCTGCTGCGGGAAACCGACACCTTCCTTCCGGCCGAAAAGATCGTCGGTTGGGCGGTCGAGCTCTGCGACGTGATGACCTACCTGCACAGCCACCAACCCCAGCCGGTTGTGTTTCGCGACATGAAGCCCTCCAACGTCATGATCGACCAGCACGGCCACATCCGGCTGATCGACTTCGGCATCGCTCGGGTCTTCCAGCCCGGCTTGAAGGGCACGATGATTGGCACGGAGGGCTACTCGCCACCGGAGCAATATCGGGGCGAAGCCTCGCCCGCCGGCGACATCTATGCCCTGGGCGCCACCATGCACCACCTGCTGACTCGCCGCGATCCCCGGGCGGAGCCGCCGTTTTCCTTCAACGACCGCCCGATCCGAGAGATCAACCCCGAGGTGCCTCCCGAACTCGAGCAGGTGGTGTACACCGCGCTGTCTTACGACCCGAAGGACCGCTTCCCGTCGGTCGACGCCATGCGCAGGGCGCTGGTCACTGCCGCCCGGCAGACCGGCATCCTGATATCGCCCCAAGGGGCCCCAACCGTCCGGATTCACAGCGATGTCCAGGAGGTCTGGTCGTTCACCTGCGAGGATGAGCTGCGCGGCTCTCCCGTGGTCGATTCAGGCCAGCTGTACATCGGCTGCTACGACAACAACCTGTACTCGCTGGACGCCAAGTCGGGCGAGTTCCGCTGGAAGTACGCCACCGAGGGCGGCATCCCGACCCGGCCGGCGGTTCACGACAACACGGTGTTCGTCGGCTCAGAGGACCAGCGGCTGTACGCCGTGACCGCCGACACCGGCAAGCTGGTGTGGACGTACTACGCCGAAGCCCCCATCCGCTCCTCCCCGGCGCTCTTCGAGGGTTTCATATTCTTCGGCTGCGACGACAGCCACCTGCATGTTGTCAATGCCTCCAATGGACGCCGCGCCTGGCGGGCCGAGGCCTCGGGCCCGGTGCGCTCCTCGCCACTGGTGGCGGACGAGCGGGTATACTTCGGCTGCGAGAGCGGGGACTTCTACTGCGTCGATTTCCGCGGTGATCTGAAGTGGCGCTTCAAGGCCAAACGCGCCATCACCTCCTCCCCGATCCTGGTCGAAGGCATGATCTACTTCGGCTCGATGGATTGGACGTTGTATGCCCTGGAGTCGGAAGGCGGTTGGCAGGTGTGGCGCTTTCGCATGGGCAAGCCGACGATCTCCTCTCCGGCCTACGCCGAGGGCAAGCTGGTCATCGGGTGTGCCGACGGGAACATCTACGCCCTCGACGCCCGCAACAACCGCGAGATCTGGCGCTTCTCTACAGAGCACCAGGTCAACGGCTCTCCGATTGTGCACGAGGATTCAGTCTACTGCGGCTCCGTCGACGGCTCGATGTACTGCCTGGATCTGAGGTCCGGGCGCAAACGCTGGTCATTCCCAACGAAAGGCCCGATCGTCGGGACCCCGGTCATCGTCAACAGCATCCTGTACTTTGGCTCAAACGATCACCGGGTGTATGCTCTGCTCACTTGAGTAGCGACGATCCCACAGGACAGCGACGAGCATGGATTTCCTCAAGAAGCTCTTCCCGAAGCCGAAGCCGGCGTCCATCGAAGGCGTCAAGACCGCCCCCTTGGACCCCAGCATGGTCGAGGCTGCCGCCTCCCGCCAACCGCTCCACCTGGTGGTCGGCATCTCTCAGTCCGCCGGGATCGAGCGCGCCCACAACGAAGACGCCGTAATGGCCGTGCAGGGGACACTGGGCGGTCAGGAGGCGCTGCAGACTTTCGGGGTCTTCCTGGTGGCCGATGGCATGGGCGGTCACCGCTCGGGGGAGGTCGCTAGCGCCATATCGGCTCGGACCGTAACTGCCCGGCTGACGGACTCAGCCCTCTCCGCCCTGATCGATGGCAGCGACGCCTCCTCCGAACCCCTGCAGGACCTGGTGCGGGAGGCCCTCGAGGAGGCCAATCAACTGGTTGTGGAACGGGTGCCCGGAGGCGGGACGACGGTTACGGTCGCGGTTCTCCTCGGCCAGCAGGTCACACTGGGTCATGTCGGCGATAGCCGGGCTTATATGATCGAGCCTGCCAACACCCGGGTCCTTACGCGCGACCACTCCCTGGTCAAGCGGCTGGAAGAACTGGGCCAGCTCTCTCCCGAAGAGGCCGACACCCATCCCCAGCGCAATGTGCTCTACCGCGCCATCGGCCAGGGCGCCAACCTCGAAGTCGACGTGACCTCGCATCCCTTCCCGCCGGGCGGGCAGCTGTTGCTGTGCTCCGACGGCTTGTGGGGGGTGATCACCGACCAGGACATCGAGCGAATCGTTGTGCAGGCAGCCACCCCGCAGAGCGCTTGCGACCAGTTGGTGGCGGCAGCCAATGCTGCCGGTGGGCCGGATAACATTACCGCCGTCTTGGTCCGCCAGAACCGCAGCTGAGGGAGGCCAAAGGAGTCGGCGTGGCAAGCGAGAAGGACCACTATTCCCTGCTGGGGGTGCCGCGCAACGCCACGCTGGAAGAGATCCGGCGAGCCTACCGCGAGGCCGCCCTACGCCTGCATCCCGACCGCCGCGATACCCACGGACAGACCCAGCTATTTGTCGAGACCAACCAGGCGTATGAGCTCCTCAGCGATCCCGAGCGACGCGCCCCTTACGACAAGCAGTTGGCGGAGGCTGACCGCAAGCTGGCGGAGAGCGCCAGCTTCCGGGCTACCATCCAGCAAAGCCGCAAATCGTTGCTTCAGATGGATGAGCCCCAGGTCCACTATGTGCTGCTCGACGTCGGTCCGACCGAGGATCTCCCCGCCCTGCGACCGCCGATCAACCTAGGAATCGTGATTGACCAATCGACCTCGATGCGCGGCCCCCGGCTGGACCAGGTTCGATCCGCCACCCTGGCCATCCTCAAGGAGCTGCGGCCAGAAGACAGCGCAACCATTGTCAGCTTCAGCGATCGGGCGCAGGTTGTGATCACCCCCGATCAGGCTAGAGATACGGCCGTCGCTCGAGCGCGGCTGAGCCTGCTCCAAGCTGGCGGCGGGACCGAGATCGGCCAGGGTCTGGAGGCCGGCCTGGCGGAGGTTCAGAAGAACTTCGCCCGGGAAGGCGTCAACCACCTGATCCTGCTCACCGATGGCCGCACCTACGGCGACGAAGATCTGTGCCTGTCGCTCGCCGACCAGGCGTCACGCCAGGGAATCGGGATCAACGGCGTCGGCATCGGCGCAGACTGGAGCGACCGGCTTCTCGATGACATGGCTACGCGCACCGGGGGCAGCGTGATGTTTCTTGACTCCCCCAAGGCCATCACCGGGCTGCTCCACGACATCTTCGAACGGCTGGGCAGCGTGGTCGCCAGCCGTGTGCGGCTGGAAGGCGCGGTTGCCCAGCAGGTCGACCTGCGGGCCGGCTTCAAGCTCTTGCCAGAGCCGATGCCGATGGGCGACAGCCTGCCCATGACCCTCGGCCACTTGCCCAAGAACAACCGGATCCGACTGCTGCTCGAGTTCGTCGTGCACCCGATCGGCGAAGTCACCCAGCTAGTGCTGGCCTACCTCACCATCTCAGGCGACGTGCTTGGCCGCGGCGCCGAGGCCAGCGTCCTTCCCGTCCAGATCACCTCCGCCGTTTCGCGCCAGCCCGACCCCGACCCGCCGCCGCTGGACATCACCGCTGCTTTGAACCAGATCGCCCTGTACCGGATGCAGGATCGCGCCCGGCACGAAGCCGAACTCGGACAAACCACCCGCGCCGCCCGCCGCCTGGAGAACCTGGCGACCCACCTGCTGGCTGCCGGCGAGCGCGACCTGGCCAAGGCGGCCCTCGGCGAAGCCGAGCGCCTGAACCACACCCGCCGCCTTTCGCTGGAGGGCGAAAAGGTCCTGAAGTACGGGACCCGAGCCCTGTTGCTGCTTCCGGCCAAGGCCGGCCAGTCATGATCGACTGCCCATCCTGCAAACACCAGGAATTCGTCGGCACCGTGTTCTGCAGTGAGTGCGGTAGCCGACTGGTGAGCGTCAACCCCGTGCCCACTCAGAACATCCCGCGGGAGCGAGTGGACCTGGAGGCCATGGCCACCAAGCCGGCAGCGCCCGAAGGCCCGGAGCTTGAAACGGGCGCCATCCTCGGCCTGCGGGTGCTGGCCACTGGCGACATCATCTCGCTCATCGGTCGGGACAACTACACCCTCGGCCGGTCGATGGAAGGCCAGGCGATCCTGCCCGATGTCGATCTACGCCACTACGATGCCTTCGACCAGGGCGTGTCGCGCATCCACTCCGAGATTCGCCTGCTACCCCAGGGCGTGCACGTCGTCGACCTGGACAGCGCCAACGGCACACTGGTTGCCGGGAAGCGCATCGAGCCCCAGAAGCCGATGCCGGTGCGTCATGGAGACATCATTCAGGTGGGCGGGATGCGCCTGCAACTGATCTCACGCTTTCGAGGATAGGGAGCCCCATGCCTTTTACCGTTTTGGTCCATCTGGGCGGAGAAGACCCGATTGTGGGCGAGCTCGAGGAGCTTCCCTCGGCCACCGACACGACCATCACCGTCAACAATCCCCGCCGCCGCGACGGCAAGGACCTGGCCTACGTGCAGGGCAACGTCGTCACGGTCCTGTGGCCGATGCACCGAGTCAACTTCATCGAAGTCATGCCCACGGCCGAGGAGGAGCGGCTGATCGGCGCCGTCCGCGAGTGAAATGAGCGACAATCCCGGCCGCAAGCGGCGCATCCTGGTGGTAGACGATGAGCCCAGGATGATCCACTTCATCCGTCTCAACCTCGATCACGATGGCTTCGATGTCGCCGAAGGCTCCTCCGGAATGCAGGCCCTCTCCCAGCTCCGCGACCGGCTCCCCGACCTCGTTCTGCTTGATGTGATGATGCCCGACCTGGACGGCTTTGAGACCCTCCGTCTCATTCGCGAGATCTCGACCGTGCCGGTGATCATGCTGACCGCCAAGGGCGAGGAGGACGACCGGGTGCGCGGGCTTGAACTCGGGGCGGACGACTACATCACCAAGCCCTTTAGTCCGCGGGAGTTGGTCAGCCGGGTCCGGGCCGTCCTGCGCCGCGTCGAGGCTCCCGGGGCTTCGGCCCACGAAGTGATCGAGGTCGACGACCGGCTGAGGTTCGACTTCGACCGCCGCGAGGTCTGGGTCGATGGCGAACTGGTCCGGCTGCGGCCCACCGAGTTCAAATTGCTGTACCATCTGGTCCAGAACGCGGGCTGGGTTGTGGCGCATGATCAACTCCTGGCAAAGGTCTGGGGGTACGAGTACCGCCAAGAAACCCATTATCTGCGGCTGTACATCAACTACTTGCGCCAGAAGCTCGAAAGAGACCCCGCTCACCCACAGTACATCCTCACTGAACGCGGCGTCGGATACCGGTTCGTCGACTTCCGACGACAGACCGCCCGCTGACAGCCGTCCAACCCGTCGTTGACGTCCCTCCGACGCAGGCTGGGAATTCCCAGGTCAGGTGAAAGACGCAGGCTTGGGAGGCGAGCCATGTCTGGACGGACGGGCCGGGATCCCTTCCGCCAGATGCTGTCCATCCGCAGCAAACTGGACCGCCGCCTGGAAGACTGGGAGCGCCCGTCGCGCCGCCAGGCGCGAGTCGCAGCACCACCGCTGAACTTGCTGCAGACCCCGGAAGACTTCATCGTGCGCGTGAAGCTGCCGAGGGTCAAGCCTGAGGACATCGAGAACTCCGTGACGGGAGATGCCCTCAATGCCCGGGGCGAGATCGAGTCGGAGCAGGAGAAGGACAACTGCCGCTCCCCTCTGCGCGAGCTGCGCCACGGCTCTTCCGCCCGGTCGGTTGCCTTGCCCGCACCCCCCGTGGGCGACAAGGCCCAGGCCCGCTTCCAGGACGGCGTGCGGACTCTGGCCCTGCCCAAGGCCGAGCGGGTCAGGCCCAAGATGATCCCCGTGAAGGCCGCGTAGCTCGCACCCCCGCTTCGCCAACCTCAAGGTCCGGCAGCCTGGCGGGCCCGCGCCCCCCAGGCTGTACACCCATTGCCAGGCGCATACGCCGGCCGTCCAGCCGGAAGGCTGGCAGCTCATCCGGCGAACAGGTAGAATTGCACCGGGGTGACAAGCCGACCATGAGCCGACAGAGAATCCTGCTGGTGGATGACCATGAAGTTGTCCGAGTCGGGCTGCGCACCCTGCTGGAGCAGCATCCCAACTTCGAAGTCGTCGCCGAAGCCGCAACTGCCCACGAAGCCATTGACCGCACGCAGTCGCATGCTCCAGACGTGGTCGTGATGGACATCCGCTTAAAGGGCGGATCCGGCATCGAGGCCTGTCAGGAGATCACCACCCGATTCCCGGAGACCAAGGTCATCATGTTGACCTCCTACGCAGAGGATGAGATGCTCTTCTCGGCGATCCGGGCCGGAGCAGCAGGCTATGTGCTCAAGCAGATCGGCCGCGATGATCTGGTGCGGGCGATCGAAGCCGTCGGCCGGGGCGAGGCCCTGCTCGACCCAGCCGTCACTCAGCGCGTTTTCCAGGAAGTGCGCAAGGCCGCACGCGAGGAAGAAGCCTCCGCCTTCGCCGAGCTGACTCAGCAAGAAATGCACGTCCTGCAGCTGGTCTCCGAGGGGCGCACCAACCGGCAGATCGCCGAGATGCTCTACCTCGGCGAAGGCACGGTGCGCAACTACGTCAGCAGCATCCTGTCCAAGCTCAACGTGCGCAACCGGGCGGAAGCAGCCGCCTATGCGGTCGAACACAACCTGAAGGACTACCTCTAGACCGGGCTGCGCCGGGGGGCTTGCTCCGGCCTCCAGCTTCCCCCAGCCGGGACGAATGGACCCGAGCGCCCAACATTGCCGGGAAACGTAGGCGACCCAGGCTCGCAGGCGGCGCTCGCCTTCGCCTGGGTCGAGGGTTGTCTGCCCGGAGCGATGGCCCGTGCCACCGCCTGGCTACAAGACGGGCTGTGGCCGCCCTTGGCTCGACCAGTCTTCGTGCTGCTGGCTGGCTTCGTAGACCAGGCCTGAGGTCCAATCCTGCACGGATTCCTCCAGCTTCATCAGCAGCACCAATCGGCGGGCGATCCGCGATACCCGGTCTCCGGCCTCGGTGCACAGCTCTTCCAGCAGAATGGCGTCCTCAGGCCGAATCCTGGCAGTAGCCCGCCGGGCCTCATCTCGCAAGCGCTGGCTGCAGATCATGCGAAACGCCTCTGGGCTGTCGGTCGAGAGCAGCTGCCCGGCATCCACCCCAAAACCTGAGAGGGCCTCGGCCAGGTCTTGCCGGATCGTCATCCCCTCCCGCATCAAGGACTTACGGGTGGTGCGAACTTCCTCCAGGACCTCCCGCATCACGCCCAGCGAGGAGGAACCTGCCAGCACCAAGCCTTTCAGCAGGTCATAGAACAGCGCCGGATCGCCTTGATCGAGGCACTGCCCGATCAGCTGCTCCGCCTCCATGCGGACGTAGGCCCGCTCGGCAAAAGTCAGCAGTTCATCTAGCGGCCGGCTCACTCACTCTCCCTTCGCCCATGCTCACCGCACGGGCACAACCCGCGCAACAGATCCCAGGTGTAGATCCCATGGCTGTGGCCATCCTTCCACACCAGTTGCAATGCGTAGTTGCCAACCATCTCCATCGAAGCCAGCTCCGCTGACCGCGTCTCCACCATCGGCAGTTCGAGCATGTCCGGCGAGCCCGGCTTCCCCATCCCAGCATGCCCACCGCGGCACTCGGCGCACGGGCAGGCGGCGCGCAGGCCACGCAGCGGGTAGCGGCTGGGGTGCCCGTCTTCCCAGTCGATCTCGAGCACCCCCTTGGACCGGGAAGCCCGGATCGCCTTCGGCTTGAGGGTCATGCGTTCTCCAACTGCGAGGATGATAGCCTCGCTTCGCCGATTGGACAATCAGCCCCCCGCAGGCTGCAGGTACTCCGCCACCCCCCAGCCGTATTTGCTGTTGTCGTAGGGGTTGACGAGGTACCACCAGCTCTGCCCGTCGGCCTCGCTCGGTCCGTCGCGGATCTCGAAGACCTCGTTCTCGACCGCGATCAGGTTGGTTGCAGATTGCAGGCCAGGGGCTGCCCGCAGCCGGAGCCCGTCGGCGCCAGTGCCAATGACTTCGACCAGCATCCCCTCGGCGACCGAGGCTCCGGAGGGGATGCCGCCAGGCTGAGCCGTCGGCGTCTGCGCCGCCGCCTGGGTTGGTGCCGGGGTTGGGGTTGCGGTGACGGTGGGCAGGGGAATCACGGTCAGGGCAGGCGTTGTGGGCGCCACAGGGGCGGCCGAAATCCGCACGGCCAACAAGGCCGCTCCCCCGAAACCGCACCCGAGCAGGAGACCGACGAGAATCCAGCCTGCAAGAGCTCTTAGGGTGACCGAGGGCCGAACTGCAGACATGCCAGGGCTACGGGAGGAAGAAGAAGGCCAGAGCCAGGATGAGATACAGCGTCACCAGCACGGCGCCTTCAAGCCAGTTGGCCTCGCCGTCCAGCGCAACCAGGGTCGCAATGATCCCGGCTCCGACGAGAGCGATGAGCTCAAACGGATTGAACACCAAGGTCAGCGGGTTTCCTATCACCAGGCTGGCGAACACCAGGAACGGCACCACGAACAGGGCGATCTGCAGACTCGATCCGACGGCGATCTCCATGCTCAGGCTCATCTGCTTCTTGAGCGCCACACTCACGGCGACCATGTGTTCGGCGGCATTCCCAATCAAAGGCACCAGGATCACACCCAGGAAGAACTCTGAGACCCCCCAGGCAGCCACCACCGCTTCGACCTGCGCTACGAGGATCTCGCTAAGCCACACGACTCCGGCGGTTGCCAGCCCCAACACCACCAAGGCCCCCCGCAGCGACCAACCGGGATCGTGCACCACGGCCTCAGCCGAACTCCGGGTGAGGGGATCAGTCTGGCCGTGGAACACATTGACCAATCCCAGCAGGTAGATCACCAGCATCAGCCCGGCCACACCCAGGCTGAGGTATTCGACGGCCATCGCATCTTCAATCCCCTGGCTGCCCTGGACGAAGAGCGAGGGAACCGTCAGGGCTATCACGGCCAGCAGCAGCAGGATCGAGTCGCTGGCGGCCTTGCGGCGGTCGAAGCTCATGTCCCCGTTGCGGATGCACCCGGCCAGCATGCTGATCCCGAGCACCAGCAGCAGGTTGCCCAGAATCGAACCGGTGATCGAGGCCTTGACCAGCTCGAGCAGTCCGGCCCGGATGGCGGCAATGCAGATAATGAGCTCGGCGGCGTTCCCCAGCGTGGCGTTCAGCAGGCCGCCGATGCGGGGTCCGGTGTAGGCGGCCAGCGATTCTGTGCCCTCGCCAATCAGGCCCGCCATCGGGATCATGGCCAGCGCGGCCGCCGCCAGGATGGCGGTCGGCGATGCCGCCGCGCCGCTCAGGATGCCGGCGGCCGGGGCCAGGATCAGAAGCCAGTACAGCGGATTCCGAGCCAGACGCCGCAGGGTCGGGCGACTCATCTGCCCCCGGCTCCTTGCGCCGACTCTGCAGAAAACAGGTCGGCCGCGCCGGTTGCGGGTACGAGCACCCGAAGACGCCGCTCGCGAACCTTGAAGCGCAAGGGCCAATCCAGGTGGACCGGCTCGCCATCCATTTGCAGAACGGGCGCCTCACTCGCCTCGAAGGTTGCCTCCCTAGCCTGGAAATGCACAATCCCCGGGGCGTCCAGATGCGTTCGGGTGAGCACATAGGACAGCCGCATCACAACGTCGAGCAACCTCCGCCCGCTGATCAACCAGAAATCCAGCAGTCCGTCATCGACCTTGGCATCTGGAGACAACTCGAGCACACCCCCAGCATAGGTGCGGATGTTGCTGGCCACCGCGACCACGAAGCGATCCTGCCAGACTCGCTCACCGCTCGTGACCCGTATGTCGATCCCGGACCAGCCCAACGCCTCCCACACGCCAAGCGCGGCGTACCGCAGGATCCCGAAGGCTTTCTCAAAGCGGTCGCGAGGTTCGATCGAATCGACAAGCTTGGCGTCCAACCCAACCCCAGCCCAGAGCAGGAAGGCCCGATCGTTGCACTCACCAACGTCGACCAGACGGACGGTGCCCTTGGCCAGGAGCTCGGCCGCATTCTCCAAGGCGAACCAATGCGTCCAGTCTAGCCGGCGCATGCCGAGTTCGGCTGCCCAAACGTTGGCAGTCCCGGCCGGCAGCACGCCGAGGATGGTAGCGGACCCGGCCAGAACGGCGGCCACGGTCCCGACCGAGCCGTCGCCGCCGGCCACGAAGACAGCCTCCAGCGAGGCTTCCACGGCCTCCTGGGCGATCACGTGCGGCGGCCGGCCGACGGAGGACTTGACCACCGCCACATCCCACCCCGCCTCCGTCAGGACACGCACGGCTCGGTCGAGGAGCGGGCCTGCCGGAAAGCGACCCGCAGCGGGGTTATAGATCAGCAGGGCGGATGACATCCTTGATGTGCCTCGATCCGGATTATAGCGCGCCATGCCAGCGAGGTTGCCAGGCGGGCGCGGCCCGGATACAATCGCCACCGTTGGACAGCCGGGCGTGCAGGACGGCCCCCGGCAGGTGCAGGCGCTCGACGCCCCAGAACCGGCCGGGCACAAGCCGATGGACGGCAGAGGCTCACAGATATGCAACCCTGGACTGCAGCCGGCGGCCTGATCGGCGGCCGCTACCGGGTAGTTGGCGCGGCTGGCAGCGGTGGCATGTCGCATGTCATGCGCGCCCGCGACCTGAACCTGCAGCGGGACGTGGCCATCAAGCTGCTGCGGGAAGACCTGCTCGAAGACAGCAGTTTCACTGAGGGCTTCCTGCAGGAAGCGCGCTCCGCCGCCAACCTCCTGCATCCCAATATCGTGACCGTCTATGACTTCGGTCACGACGGCGGGCGCTACTTCATGGTGATGGAGTATATCGACGGCGCCGACCTGAAGACGTTGGAGCGCAGACGAGGCGCCTTCCCGGTGGACCAGGCGGTGGCGATGATGGTCGAGATCTGCAGCGGCGTGGGCTATGCCCACCGCGCCGGGCTCGTCCACTGTGACCTGAAGCCGCAGAACATCTTGGTCACCACCGATGGCCACCCCAAGATCACCGATTTTGGCATCGCCCGCGCCTTGTCCACCATCCGGCCGGATGAGACCAGCAGCGTGGTGTGGGGCAGCCCACAATACTTCGCCCCGGAGCAGGCGACTGGCGGACCGCCCTCCCCCTCCAGCGACGTGTACTCTCTGGGGATCATCCTGTACGAGATGCTCACCGGCCGACCACCGTTTGAAGCCGAGGACGCGGCCTCCTTGGCGCAGATGCATCTGCGGGCCGTGCCTCGGCCGCCCAGCCAGCTCAATCCAGCGATCCCCCCGGCCCTCGAACAAATCGTGCTCAAGGTGCTCTCCAAGGAGCCCTCGGGGCGGTATCGCACGGCCGATCAACTCGGGAGAGTGCTGACAACCTTCGCCGCCGCCGCACCGGAGGCGGCGCGGCCGCTGCGCCCAATCCCGCCCAGGCCGCGGCATGACCCAGACGGTCCGACCACGCTTTACGACACCCAGCCGCCGACCGCCGCTCCTGTGGATTGGCTGGCAGTTGGCTTGGGGTTGGCGGCGCTGCTGGCCGTGGGGGGCCTGATCCCTTTGTGGCTGTGGGCCTGCTTGCTCTACCCCAACTGCCCCTTGCGCTGAGATTAAGCCCGCATGAGCCGCGGCTCCATCCAGCGCGGTATAATTTGTTCTGTCATATCGCTCGACCACAGGATCGGTCCATCCGTCGGAGGAATGCGTGAACTCCCCTAGGGGTCGGAACACACTTGCCCTGTTGATCATGCTGTTGATCGTGGCCGTGCTGGTGTTTCAATTCCGGGCCGGCACGCCCAAGCCAGAGCAGCTCACCTTGAGCGAAGTCGCACGAGCTCTGGCGACGGGCGACGTCACCCGCATTGTCGTCGACAAGGATGAGCTCGAAGTGGTGTATCGCGACGGGACGAGCGCGGTATCCCGCAAGGAACCGACTTCAACGGCCGTCCAGCAGCTGCTCGAGCTAGGCGTCCCGCCGGCGACCGTCTCGTCCGACGGCCTGCAGTGGGAGATCAAACAGCCCAGCGAGTGGACCACCGTGCTCAGCCTGATCACCTACCTGCTCCCCGGGCTGCTGGTGGTTGGCCTAATCTTCATGATGCTGCGCCAGGCCCAGGGCAGCAACAACCAGGCG